>NZ_BAABAC010000036.1:5463-31492 GCF_039537225.1 Nocardioides ginsengisoli | reverse complement strand
CTCACCGCCGAAGTCGGCGCCACCATCGGCAACGGCGAGATCATCGCCGAGATCAAGGACTGATCATGAGCAGCAGCATCGAGCGGGTCGGCGTCGTCGGCGGTGGCCTGATGGGCTCCGGCATCGCCGAGGTCTGCGCCCGCGCGGGCAAGGACGTCATCGTCGTCGAGTCGAGCACCGCGGCCGTCGAGGCTGCGCGCACCCGGCTCGAGGGCTCGCTGCGCAAGGCCGAGAGCCGCGGCAAGATCGAGTCCGCGGACGCCGTCCTGGAACGGATCACCGTGGTCGACGACCTCGCCGCGCTTGCCGACCGCGACCTCGTGGTCGAGGCGATCGTCGAGGACGAGAAGGCCAAGACCGAGCTCTTCCGCCGCCTCGACGAGGTCGTGACGAGCCCCGACGCGATCCTCGCGTCGAACACCTCGTCCATCCCGATCATGAAGCTCGCGGTCGCCACCCAACGCCCCAGCCACGTGCTCGGCGTCCACTTCTTCAACCCGGTGCCGGTGCTCAAGCTGGTCGAGCTCGTCCCGTCGCTGATGACCGACTCCGAGACCACCGAGCGCGCCCGCGCGTTCGTCCAGGACGACCTCGGCAAGAACGCCATCGACTGCCAGGACCGGGCCGGCTTCGTCGTCAACGCGCTGCTGATCCCGTTCATCCTCTCGGCCATCCGGATGCTCGAGTCGGGCTTCGCCACCGCCGAGGACATCGACCAGGGCCTGGTGCTCGGCGCCGCGCACCCGCAGGGTCCGCTCGCCCTCGCCGACCTGATCGGCCTCGACACCACCAAGGCCGTCGCCGAGTCGCTCTACGAGGAGTTCAAGGAGCCGCTGTACGCCGCCCCGCCGCTGCTCGCGCGGATGGTCGAGGCCGGCCTGCTCGGTCGCAAGACCGGCCGCGGCTTCTATACCTACGGCTGACCGAGGCGGCACTGCCGCTCGTCACGCCAGCGGCGTGCCCAGCACCAGATCGATGTCGTACGCCGTGTCGAGGACCGTGATCGCCCGCGCCCCCATCTGCCCCTCGCGCGCGGCGACGCTGAGGACATACCGGCCGTTGGCCGGACGCGGCATCTCGTAGCGTCCCTCGTGATCGGTGCGCAGCGACCCGACGACCTCGCCCGACTGGCGGGTCAGGACGACGAGCGCGTCGACGAAGGGCGCGCCCTCGGCGTCGATGACGTTGCCGGTGAGGGTGAGCCGGTCCCGCAGCGCGATCGGCGGCAGCGGCGCGGAGTTGTCGAGGTGCATCAGGCGCGAGCGCGGCTGCCAGCCGTCGGCGGTGGTGACCACGAGGTAGTCGCCGGCCTGCGGGATCGCGACCGTGAACCGGCCCTCGGTGTCGGCCTGGCCCCAGTCGACGGCCTCGCCGTGGGGCGTGAGGACGGTGACGACGGCGTACCGGATCGCCCGGGCGCGCGCGTTGACGACCTGCCCCTTGACCACCTGCGCGGCGGCGCCGCCGGTGCGCTCGGCGCCGGAGCGGTCGGCCTCGACGGCGTACTCCCGCATCCGCAGCATCGGCGCACCGAGGACGACGGTCACGGTCGCCGAGCCCGCGGCCAGCCAGAAGATCAGGGTCAGCGCCGACGCCGACGGGAACCCCGTGCCGGCGACCACGGTGACCGACGCGGTCGTGATCGCGGCGGTCAACGCGCTGGCGGTCGAGGTGCCGAGCGAGCGGAGCAGGACGTTGAGGCCGTTGGCCGACGCGGTCTCGGTGACGGGGACGGCGCGCATGATGAGCGTCGGCAGCGCGCTGTAGACCAGCGACGTGCCGATGCCGACGCACACCGAGCCGATCACGACCTGCGCCAGGCTGTCGCTGTAGAACACGCGGCCGAGGTAGGTGACCGCCATGATCGCGGCGCCCGTGATCAGCGTCGTCTGCGGCCCGAGCCGTCGCGTCACCGACGCCGAGACCGGCGCCATCAGGCCGAAGGCGGCGGCGTTGGGCACCATCCACAGGCCCGCCTGCAGCATGTCGAGGCCCAGGCCGTAGCCGGTCGCCTCCGGCATCTGCAGGTACTGCATCGACACCAGCATGTTCACGTACATCGCGAAGCCGGCGAAGATCGACGCGACATTGACGAGCAGGACGGCGCGCCGCGACGCCACCCGTACGTCGACCAGCGGGCGCGGGGTCCGCAGCTCGAGCGGCACCCAGATCACCAGCGTCACCAGTCCGGCCGCGACCAGGCCGAGCGTGGTCGGCGAGGTCCAGCCCCAGTGGCCGCCCTTGGTGAGCGAGATCAGGATCGCGGTCAGCGCCGCCGACAGCAGGATGGCCCCGCGGATGTCGAAGGCGCCGCCGGTGCGCACCGGCGACTCGGGGATGATCGCCCGCGCCCCGAGCATGAGCAGGACGCCGACCGCACCGGTCAGCCAGAAGCAGGCGTGCCAGTCGAGGTGCTCGCTGATCAGTCCGGACAGTGGCAGGCCCGCGCCCGCGCCGATGGCGAGCGTCGCGCTCATCATCGCCACGCCGAGCGGGACCCGGTCGCGCGGCAGCTCGTCCCGCATGATCGCGATGCCGACCGGCACCAGCGCCATCCCGACGCCCTGCAGCGCCCGCGCCGCGATGAGCAGCGGCAGCACCTGGCTCAGCCCGCCGACGAGCGAGCCGGCGACCGAGATCGCCAGTGCGAGCAGCACCATCCGGCGCTTGCCGTACATGTCGGCCAGGCGCGACACGGTCGGCGTCGCGATCGCACCGGTGAGGAGGGTCGCGGTGACCAGCCAGGAGGCGCCGCTGGCCGACGTGTCGAGCAGCCGCGGCAGCTCGGCGAGGAGCGGCAGCAGCAAGGTCTGCTGCAGCGAGACGACGATGCCGCACAGCGACAGCATCACCACGATGAGCGTGGGATTGCCGCGTGTCGGCGCGCTGCCGGTGGTCGGAATGACGGGATCCGGGGCGCTGCGGGTCGGCACGCTGGCCTTTCTCGAGACGGTCCTTGCATCGTAGTGACAACCGCCCCCGGCCCTCACGCGTCGTCTCACCGTGCACAACGCCCCCGCTCCCGGCCGTCCACACCTCACCCGCCGTCGCCTCCTCGCCGGCGGCGCCGCCACCGTGGTCGCGGGCGGCGCGGCGCTCGCCGGGATCGAGGCCGAGGCGCTGCCCGGCAAGGCCTGGCTCTACCACCACCTCGGCCTCGACGGCGCCGACGGCGTCCTGCCCGACCTCACCCCGAGCCCGGTGGCGTACGACACCTTCGACTCGCGCGCCCGCGGCCGCCGGGTCGGGTGGGCGCTCGCCCGCCCCGAGCTCACCACCACGACCTCGTCGGCGCTGCCGCTGGTCGTCGCCCTGCACGGCCGCGGCCAGGACCACCGCAGCGCCTTCCGCGCCGACCGGATGGGTCTCGACCGCTATCTCGCCGACGCCGTCGCCCACGGCGTGCCGCCGTTCGCGATCGCCAGCGTCGACGGCGCCGAGACCTACTGGCACGACCGCGCCGACGGCGACCACGCGGAGACCATGGTCGTCGAGGAGCTGATCCCGCTCATCGCCGAGCACGGCGTCGACACCTCCCGGATCGCCTTCGTCGGCTGGTCGATGGGCGGCTTCGGCGGACTCCACCTCGCGAGCGCGCTCGGCCCGGACCGGGTCGCCGCCGTGGCGGCGCTGTCGCCCGCGCTCTGGCCCCGGTACGACGACACCGCCCCGCACGCCTACGACGACGCCGCCGACTTCGACCGGGTCCGCGTCTGGGGCCGGCAGCGGCTGCTCGACGGAATCGACGTGCGGGTCGACTGCGGGAAGGGCGACCCCTTCTATGCCAACACCCGCGACTACGTCGCCGGCTTCGACCACGCGCCGGCCGGCGGCTTCGAGCTCGGTGACCACGACAGCGGCTACTGGCGCCGGATGGTCCCCGGGGTGCTCCGCTTCATCGGCGGCGCGCTCAGCCCCTGAGCAGGGCCAGCGCCTCGCAGAGGACGAGCAGGCTGGTCGCCACCGACAACGACAGGGTCGCCCGCCCGCCGCGACGCGGCCGCTGTCGGCTCCGCTCGCCGCGCTGCTGTGCGTAGCGCCACCGGCTCTCGACGCTCACCCACAGCGCGACCAGTCCCGCCGCCGCGACGAGGACGGCCGCCACCACACCGAGCCGCCCGATCGTCAGCCGCCCCAGCACGACGGCCGCGACGACGATCGAGAGCGCGGTCCGCTGCCAGCCGAGCAGGGTCCGCTCGTTGGCCAGACCGGTGTCGGGCTCGCTCACCACGGCCTCACAGCGACGCGAGCACCACGAGGACCGCCGCGCCGACCATCCCCAGCGCGATCACCACCCCGAACCCGAACGCGGGCAGCGCCTCGCGTCGTCGTACCGCTCGCTCGGCGGCGGCCCACCGCCACCACGCCATCACCGACGACGACAGCGCCAGCAGCACCATCAGCCCCGCGGTCGCGCGCCGGATCGCGTCGGAGACGTCGAGGTCGACGACGTCGATCGCAACCGCCGCGGCGAGGAACGCCAGCGACGTCCGGATCCACGCGAGGAAGGTGCGCTCGTTGGCGAAGCTGAACCGGTAGTCGGGCTCTTCGCCGGTGCGATACACCCAGCCGGGCCAGCGCTCGTGACTCACAGTGCGCATTCTGCACCCGGGGGCCGGAGGCGGGCGGCCGGTGGCGAGCATCGGAGGGCGCGGGCCGCGAGAACCCACGCCCCCCGACTTTCTCGGGTGATGATCCGGGCGGAGTGGGGATCGCCCGAACCGGATGGATGGCCCGCTGCGCCGGAGCCCAGAGGGGTCGAGCCATCCGCGCCGGGGGGAGAGTCCCGGCAACCTGGGGGAGGCGGGCCCTCGCCCGCCTCGTCGTGAAGGACGATGGACCGGCGATCGGCTCCCCCCCAGAGAGCGTGTGACCGCCGGCCATCGCCTTCACAGACCTGACAATGCAGGCCCCGCTCGCTTACGCGAGAGGTGTTGTCCCGAGCTGGTCACCTCCCAGTGACCGCCGAGAAGCATCATGCGGACGTCGAGCTCGTAGCCGGTGTCGAAGATGGTGCGCACCATCCGCGGACCGACGCGCCCCTCGAACCGCACCGGCCGGACCCGCACCGGGCTGCCCTCGGGCAGCCTCGCCACGTCGGTGTCGCGATAGCTGGCGAGCAGCGCGCGGCTCACCAGGGGCGACAGCCGTCGCAGCCAGGCCTGCCTGCCGCCGTGCCGGTCGGTCAACGCCGCGGAGTAGGCCCGCGCGATCTCGCGCCACCTGCCGACCGCCCGTCGGTCGACCGGCTGGTCCGACTCTTCGGCGGGCGCGACGGGGACGACGGGCGTCGCGCGCGGCGCCGCCGGATGCGCGTCGTCGCCGCGGACCGCGAGCCACACGCACACCGCCGTCAGCACGCCGACCAGCGCCACCAGTACGGCGATCCGGGGCATCGTGCCGCTCATCGCGCCACCGCTAATGCCGGTACGTCGAGCTCGCCGACGAGGTCGCCGACGAGCCGATCCGCCGCGGCGACGCCGCCCGCCGGCCCACCCGCGAGCCAGCCGTCGGCACCGAGGACCGTGACGCTCGGCAGCAGGCCGCCCAGCATCCTCGCCACCACGCCGGTCGGATCGGCGAAGGTGTCGGTGCCATTGCCCCTGCCGGGCCGCGCCACGAACGCGGCCACGACGACGGGCCGGACGATCGCGGCGCCCACCGCCACCCGTGCCAACCAGGCGTCGACCTCGGGCGGCACCGCGCGGCGGCCGTCGACGACGACCAGCACCCTGGCGCCGTCGCGGCACAGGTCGCGCAGGGAGAGCCGCGCCCCCGCCGCGTCGACCAGCGGCGCATCGGGGACCGGCCACCGGACATAGTCGCCCGGCGCCGCGACCAGCGGCTCGACCGGCACCACCGGAGCGCGCGCCGGACCGGGCAGCGCCACCACCAGCAGCACCGCGGCCACCGCCACCACCATCGCGCCGACCACTCCCACGACGCCCGGCGATCGGGCGGCGAGCACGACCACCGCGCCGGCCAGGAGCAGACCGTTGCGGGCCAGCGTCCATCGCGACACACGGCCGCCGGCCTGCCCGTGGCAGCCGCAGCCGCCATCGGAGCCGGAGCGCCACACCCGCACCAGTACGGCGGTGTAGCCCGCCAGCAGCGCCAGCACGGCGATCCCCACGACCACGGCCATCGCTGTGCCGGCGGCGAGCAGGCCCACCGCGAGCAGCACCTCGACCGCGGCCGCCGTCCGCACCAGCACGACCGGGAGCGGCAGCCCGCCGGCCGCCAGCGCGTCGGCGGTCGTCGCCGCGCGGGCGCGCGGCAGCTTCGCGAGACCCGAGGCCAGCAGGGTCACGCTGAGCGCGGCGGCGAGGAGGACGGTCATCACGGCAGCGGGGTCGGACCCGAGACCTTCGTGAGGCTGATCGTGTTCCACGTGCCGACGCGGGCGGTCGCGTAGCAGATCTGGAACCGGCAGGTGCCGAGCGCGACCGGCGGAACGCCGATGCCGTAGAAGATCGCGGTGTAGTTCATGCAGATCTTGGTGATGTGGTGGGCGTTGGTCTGGCCGACGTTGAGCAGGCCGTCGTTGGTCGGGTCCCACGGCCAGCCCGAGATGATGACCGTCTCGCCCGGCACCGTGAGCGGCAGCGCGAGCGGGCTCGGCGTGGTGGCGGTCAGCCCGGCGCCGGTGGTGATGTCGGCGTGGTCGGTGAACGAGAAGGTGTAGCTGTCGGCCCACATCGTCCAGCCGCCCAGCCACCCGTACTGCGACAGGCAGGTGAAGGTCACCGCGCCGCCGACCATGGTCACGTTGGTGGCGTTGATGCCGGTGACGCCGGCGACGGTGGACACTCCCAGCGTCACCGGGACGCTGTAGCAGGTGGCGTCGGGACACACGAAGTGCGAGGCGGCGACGGCCGGAGCCGCAGACCCGAGGACGGTCACCGCGGAGACGGTCGGCACCGCCCAGGCCAGTCCCTTCGCCATCGAGCGACGACTGATGCCCGCGTCCACGTCCACGTCCACGTCCGCCTCCGCGTCGACCGAGAGACCGTCGTCGGCTTGTTGGTGATCCATCCGTCCTCCCGACCTGCCCGCGGCCCCGCTGTCCGGGGCCTCCGACCTGCTGGACCGCCCGGCACTGCGAATCTGACACCGCCACGAGTTCCCATCTGGTTGGCCACGGAGTTGAATCCGGTCATGAATCGGCGGCTGACTCTCGACATCCTCGGCGAAGCCGTCGAGATCGTCGGCCCAGAGCCCGACCTCGCCCGAGTACGACGTCAGTGGGAGCGCTGCCTGACCGACGCACCCGCCGCCCGGACCGTCGAGCTGCTCACCTGGCTCGACGCCGACACCCGTGAGTCGACCCTGGCGTCCGGCCTCAGCCTGCTCGGCATCCAGCTCAACGACGACCGCCTCAACCTCCATGCCGCCGGCCTCAGCGACGCGGCCGGCCGGGTGGTCGCCCTGGTCGCCGAGAGCGGCACCGGCAAGACGACCGCCGCCTGGGTGCTCGGCCGGCAGCTCGGCTATGTCAGCGACGAGTGCGTGTCGGTCGACCCCGACACGCTCGCCGTCCTGCCCTTTCCCAAGCCGCTGTCGCTCGTCACCACCGACGACGCCCCGAAGAGGCAGTGGGGACCCGACGATCTCGGTCTCCGCCACCCACCCGCGTCACTCGGCCTCGCGTCGATCGTGCTGCTCGACCGCACCGCCGCGCCCGGCGAGGCCCGCCTCGAGCCGGTCGCGCTGATCGACGCCGTCCAGTCGCTGGTGCTGCAGACCTCGTCGACCGCCCGGATGACGGCGCCGCTCGCCGCCCTGGCCCGGCTGGTCAACCGGACGGGCGGCTGCCTCCGGCTGCGCTATCACGACATCGCGGACGCCGCCGACCTTCTCGTCGCGCACCTCGCCCACCCCGAGCCCCGCGCCGAGGAGCTCACCCACCTGCCCCTGCCGGACGGCGACGCGATCGTCGTCGGCGACCAGGTGCTGGCGCTGATCGGCGACCGCGTGGTCCGGGGCGCAGGCGCCCAGGAGCTCAGCCGTCGAGATGGTCGGCGACCGGACTGACCGCGGGATAGAGGGGCTCGAGCGCGAAGTCGAGCGTGGAGTCCGCGCCCGCGGACACCAGCTCGTTGCGGCGGATCAGCTCACCGGCCGCCCGGGTGGGGATCGGCCCGGAGAAGGACTGCTCGCCCGTCGCCCGGTCGGTGCAGATCAGCACGCACGGCAGGGAGGACTCGTACTCGTCGACCTCGCAGAGGACGTCGGCGAGAGCCTCCCGGATGACATCGGCCGACATCCGGTGGAAGGGAGGCGTCGGTCCGCTCGAGCCTGCCATGGCCGCCTCCTCCCGTCATCGATCCGTCATCGACCCCGACGTCGACGTCCGTACCCATGAGGACGCGACCGGCCTCAGGAGGTGACACCCGCCGTCCGGCGCCGGGTGGCGGACCGCTCGTAGCCGGCCACCTGAGCGGCGCCGGCGTAGTAGCCGTAGCCGCGGCGCGTCCACCGTCCCGGGCTGATCGCATTGACGACGACGCCGAGCAGCCGGCCGTCGACGGCCTTGAGGTTGCGCAGCGACTGCACCAGCTGGTCACGCGGCAGGCGCGAGGCGCGGCACACCAGCAGCGCGCCGTCGGCGGCCGCGGCGAGCAGCGCGGCGTCGGTGACCGGCAGCAGCGGCGGCGAGTCGATGACCACGAAGCTGTCCTGTGCCAGGTCGGCGATCAGCGACCGCATCCGCGCGGAGCCGACGAGCTCGCTGGGGTTGTGCGGGATCCGCCCCGACGGCACCAGCCGCAGGTTGTCCTCGTCGCCCGGCTGCAGGACGTCGGCGATGCTGACGCTCCCCGCCAGCACCTGGGTGAGGCCGACCGACTCGTCGACGTCGAAGATCGTCTGCAGCGTCGGCCGGCGCAGGTCGGCGTCGACGAGCACGACCCGGTCGCCACCACGGGCGATCACCCGCGCCAGGTTGGCCGCGACCGTCGTCTTGCCCTCCCCCGCGACCGAGCTCGTCACGACGATCGCCCGCGGTGGGTCGTCGACCGACACGAACCGTAGGTTGGTCCGCATCTGGCGGAACGCCTCGGCGGCCTGGCGGGAGCCACGGTCGCCCACGCGGCGATGCGCCTCGGCCAGCGGCTTGGTCATCGGGACCGCGCCGAGAGCGTTCACCCCCGCGATCTCCTCGATCCGGTCCATCGACCGCAGCCGGGTGTCGGTGCGCTGCCGGAACAGGCCCCACAGCAGCGCGAGGACCAGCCCGGCGACCAGCCCCAGCGGGTACATCCGCTTGCGCACCGGATAGCTCGGCGAGGTCGGCAGGCCGGCCGGCTCGACCGGCTCGATCCGCACCAGGCCGGCCGAGGTCGCGCGCTTGCCCTGGATCGCGCGCACCTGCGCGGCCGCCGCCACGACCGTGGCGTTCGCGATGTCGCGGGCCAGCCGTGGGTCGCCGGCCCGCGCCCGCACGATGACCGTCGCCGTGTCGGTCGGCAGGGTCGCGACCAGGCTGCCCATCAGCTGCTCGGGCGTCTCGTCGAGCTGCAGCTGATCGATCACCTGCTGCGCGACGGTGCGGCTGGTGAAGAGCATCAGGTACGACTTCGCCATCGACTGCGCGAGCACCGACCCGGAGTAGCTGTCGGCGATCGACTCGCTGCCGGTCGCCATCACCAGCCCCGACGCCGACGAGGTGTACTCGCGCTCGCGCGTCTCGGTCCACACCCCGACGGCGAACACCGTGCAGACCACGATCACCACCATGCCGAGCCAACGCTGACGGATCAGGGCGAGGAACTCCTCGATGTCCATGTGGTGGTGAGCCTCCAGGCAGGCGGGGGTCGGCGTCCGGGCGCAGCGGCGCCGTCCCTAGGGAGGACCGGCGGCGGAGCCGTTCGTGACAGGCTCGTCCTCGAGCAGCCCGGCGTCCCGCAGCGCCGCCAGCGCCCCGCGAACCGACGGCGCGACCTCGTCGTCCGCCGCGCCCAGCAGCGTCGCGAGGACGGCGACCACCACGTCGTCGGCGGGCGGCGGGCCGGAGTCGGCGGGCCGGGCGGCCTCCCACACCAGCGCCGCGGTGGCGTTGAGCAGCCGGACGACACCGGTGTCGAGCCGCGCGACCCACAGGTCGTCGCCGTCGCGACGCACGGCGATCCGCGCGGCGCCGTCCGTCGCCGGAGCGGCGCGCACGGGCGCGGGCGCGGCGTCGCGGACCGGCATCACCGCCGCCGCACTGGTCGCGTCCGGCAGGTGCGGCGCCGTCGCGCGCACCGCGGGCCGGGCGAGCAGCCGGGTCAGATCACGCAGCCCGACCAGCCACCGCACCGACCAGGCCCGCACCAATGCACCGCCCGCGAGCGGGCCGCGGGCACGGGCCGACATCACCGCACGGTCCGGGAGCACGGCCGCGCGCAGCAGGGCCGCGCGATGGCGGAGCCCGCGCGCCGCGCCGATCCGGCCCAGCCACAGCCGGACGCCGGCGCCGTCGGCCACCCCCACCGGCGGAGGTACGGCGCGCAGCCACGACGTCGCCATCGCCGCGGCCTCGGGCGGGCACTCCAGCCGCGTCGCCCAGTCGGCCACGGCCCGGATCTCGCGCTGCTCGAGCAGCCCGCACAGCTGGTCGACGTCGTCGCGCGCACGCAGCGAGCCCATCCCCCGGGCGGCGTGCAGCAGCACGACCAGCGCATGCGCCCCCGTCGCCGGCACGGCGAGCCGCCACCCCGCGACGTCCTGCTCCTCGCGCTGGGCCCACAGCTCCTCGAACGCCGGCGCCGGCTCGAGCCCGATGCCGGGGAACCGGTGGTGGACGTCGACCGAGCAGCCCCATGCCGGGTGGGTGAGCACGGCCGCATGGCGGTAGCGCCGCGCGGAGGAGGATATCTCGTCGGCGACCCAGCCGGCGCGCTCGAGCTCGCGGATCAGCCGGCCCACCTCGCCGGGCGACGACCAGACGTCGACGTCGACCGGACGCCGTCCGACCAGGCCGAGCTGCCGGGCCGCGAGCACGCCCTTGATGTGCAGGACCCGCACCTGCGCGGCGTCCGCCGCCCGCTGCACGAGGCAGTGCACGAACTCGAGCCGGACCGCCATCGGCAGCGTCGGCGACGCCTCCGACTCGGCTGTCATGACTCCCCTCCCGAGCGGTCCCACTGGTGGACGAGGCATTCGCGGCCTCGCCGTGGAGGACTCGTGCAGCACAGGAAGGTGACGCGCTCCATGTACCTGATCACCGGAGGCGCCGGGTTCATCGGCAGCCATCTGGCCCATCGGCTCCTCAACGTGGGCCACCGGGTGCGGATCGTCGACGACCTCAGCACCGGTCGCCGCGACAACCTCGCCGGGATCGCCGACGAGGTCGAGCTGGTCGAGGGCGACATCCGCGACCCGGAGCTGATGGCCGCCGCCTGCCGGGGCGTCGACGTCGTCCTGCACCAGGCCGCGCTGCCGAGCGTCCCGCGCTCGGTCGCCGACCCGCGCGCGTCGCTCGACGCCAACGTGATGGGCACGCTCAACGTGCTGGAGAGCGCCCGCGACGCGGGTGTGCGCCGGGTGGTCCAGGCCAGCTCGTCGTCGGTCTACGGCGACACTCCGGTGCTGCCCAAGACCACCGCGATGCGCCCGCAGCCGCGCTCGCCGTACGCGGTCGCGAAGCTGGCGGCCGAGACCCTCGGCCAGGCGTTCACCGCGAGCTACGGCCTCGAGGTCGTGGCGCTGCGCTACTTCAACGTCTTCGGCCCCCGCCAGGACCCGGACTCCGCCTACGCGGCGGTGATCCCGCGCTTCATCGCGGCGGTGCGCGACGACCGGGACGTCACGATCCACGGCGACGGCGAGCAGTCGCGCGACTTCACCTATGTCGACAATGTCGTCGACGCCAACCTCCGCGCCGCCCGCGCCGAGGGCGCCGGCGGCCAGGTGTTCAATGTCGCCACCGGCCAGGCCGTCTCGGTCAACGCGATGCTGGCGACGATCTGCGGTCAGCTCGGCCGCCCGGCCCGCGTCGTGCACGAGCCGCCGCGCGTCGGCGACGTCCGCGACTCCCTCGCCGACTGGGCGCCGGCGGCCGAGGTCCTCGGCTATGCGCCGGCCGTCGGCTTCGAGGAGGGCATCCGCCGGACCATCGCCAGCCTCCTCGCTGCTCCTCCCTCTCTCATCCCCCACCGGGCCTGATCTCGCCCAAAAGAGTGATCCCCCGACCCGCCTGCGCCCCGGAGGCTGCAGGCGGTCGCGCCGTGCGGCCGCTTCAGCACCCCCGGAGAGAGAACGTGGCCGCACCTTCCGAGAACGTCCCGGACACCGCTCTGCTCGACGCCACCCGGCGCGGCGACGAGGCCGGGTTCGCGGCGCTCTACGAGCGCTACACCGCCACCGCCCGCAAGGTCGCCCATCGCGCCGGCGTCCGGCCCTCCGACCTCGACGACGTCGTGGCCGACACCTGGGCCCGCCTGCTGCGCGCGATCCGCGGCGGGCGTGGCCCGACCGACAACTTCCCGGGCTATCTCGCGACCACGATCCGACGGGTCGCCTGGGCGCACAGCCAGCACCACGCGACCGTCGTGCTGCCCGACAACGAGGCGACCCTCGACGGGGTGTGGCACGACGAGCTGCCCGAGTCGATCGTCGACACCGACCTGGGCCGCGCGCTCCGCGACCTGCCGCCGTCCTGGCTCGAGGTGATCTGGCGAGTCGAGGTCATCGGCGAGAAGGTCGCGGCGATCGCCGAGGAGCAGGGCCGCTCGGCCAACTCGGTCAGCGCGACCGCGAGCCGCGCCCGGCGGCGGCTGCGCGACCTGCTCGACGGCGCGGGCGGGAACCTCGCGGGCGTCGCTTGATGCCCGCCGCGACGTCCCTGACCCCGATCCTGCTGTCGCCCCCCGACGTCGGCCCCGCCGAGCGCGCGGCGCTGCTGCGGGCCTTCGACTCCGGCTGGCTGGCGCCTCTCGGCCCCGAGGTCGACGCCTTCGAGGCCGAGGTCGCCGCGGCCACCGGACGCCGGCACGCGGTCGCCCTGTCGAGCGGTACGGCGGCCCTGCACCTCGCGCTCCTCGACCTCGGCGTCGGCCCCGGCGATGAGGTGGTCGCGCCGACCTTCACCTTCGCGGCCAGCGTCAACCCGATCCGCTACTGCGGCGCGACACCGCTCCTCGTCGACGCCGAGCCCGACACCTGGGGCCTCGACCCCGCGCTCCTCGCCGACCTCCTCGACGAACGGGCCCGCGCCGGCCGACTCCCGCGGGCGATCGTCGCGGTCGACCTCTACGGCAACGTCTGCGACCACCGACGCCTCACCGACGTCGCGGCCCGCTACGACATCCCGATCGTCGAGGACGCCGCCGAGGCCCTCGGCGCCACCGCCGCCGACGGCCGCCCGGCCGGGTCGCTCGGAGCAGCGGCGCTGGTCTCCTTCAACGGCAACAAGATCATCACCACCAGCGGCGGCGGGATGCTGGTGACCGACGACGACCTCGTCGCCGAGCGCGCCCGCAACCGCGCCAGCCAGGCCCGGCTTCCGGTGGCGCACTACGAGCACGTCGAGATCGGCTACAACTACCGCCTCAGCAACCTGCTCGCCGCCGTCGGCCGCGCCCAGCTCGCCGGTCTCGACGCCAAGGTCGCGCGGCGGCGCGCCATCGGCGAGCGCTACCGCGCCGCCCTCGGCGACCTGCCCGGCGTCTCCTTCGGCCCCCACGACCGGATCGGCCGCGGCAACGGCTGGCTCAGCGTCGTCCTGCTCGACCCCGCGACCGGTACGACGCCCGAGCGGCTCCGACTCGCCCTCCAGCGCGCCGGCATCGAGGCCCGCCCGGTCTGGAAGCCGATGCACCGCCAGCCCGTCCACGCCTTCTGCGCGGCGGTCCTCAACGGCACATCCGACGACGCCTTCGCCCGCGGGCTCTGCCTGCCGAGCGGGTCCTCGCTCACCGACGCACAGGTCGAGCGCGTGGTCGACGCGATCCGCGACCACCTCGACGACCGGGCCGGGTCCGGCCGATGAGCGCGGAGTGGAGCTACCGGCTCCGCGACCTCGTCCTGACCCTGGTGCTGCTCGTCGTCGCGGTGCCGCTGATGCTGGCGATCGCGCTCCTGCTGTTGGTGACCCAGGGGCAGCCGGTGCTCTTCGTCCAGGAGCGGCCGGGGCGCTACGGGCGGCCGTTCCCACTGGTGAAGTTCCGGACCATGCGCCCGGCCGACCCCTCCTCCGCGCTGTCCGCGCCCGGCGACGACGACGCACAGCGGATCACCCGTATCGGCCGGGTGCTGCGCGCGTCCTCGCTCGACGAGCTGCCCGAGCTGGTCAGCGTGCTGCGCGGGCACATGACGTTGGTCGGGCCGCGGCCGCTGCTGCCCGAGTACCTCGACCACTACACCGGCGTGCAGCACCTGCGCCACCAGATCCGGCCCGGGCTCACCGGGCTGGCGCAGGTGTCCGGCCGCAACGGGCTCGACTGGCCCGACAAGCTGGCGCTCGACGTCGCCTACGTCCGCCGCCGCTCCCACCGGCTCGACCTGCTGATCCTGCTCCGCACGATCGGCACCGTCCTCGACCGACGCGCGACCAGTCACGCCGGGCACGCCACGATGCCCCGCTGGGACGGGCGCGCCGGGCGTCAACGCACCTGACGCTGCCCCGGCAGGGTGTCGGTGTGGTTGCCCTCCAGCCAGTCGACGAGGGCGCCCTCGCCGAGCGAGCGCAGCATCGACGCGGTCCGCGGCAGGTCGAGGGTCACCACGCTCGCGCCGGCGATGGTCGGCGTGCCGGTGACCGGGACCGTCGCGAAGGTCAGGTCGCCGGGCCGCAGCCCACGCGAGTCGAGCGCGAGCCCGCGGATCGTGCCCGCGTCGAGACCGTCGTCGACCGCGATCGTGCTCGCCAGCTGGTGGGTGAGCCTCAGCAGCCGGACCGGGTTGGCGACGGTGCCGGTCCGGACCAGCCCGGCGAGCAGTGCCCGCAGGAAGTTCTGCTGGCGCTGCACCCGGTCGAGGTCACCGCGCAGCAGGGCGTGCCGCTCGCGGACGTAGGCGAGCGCCTCGCGGCCGTCGAGATGCCGCCTCGACCCGTCCACGTAGACGTCGACGCCGCCGACGATGTCGGTGATCCGCGCCAGGCCGCGGAAGTCGACGACGACCACGTGGTCGATGCGGATCCCGCCGAGGTCCTCGACGGTACGTGCGAGCAGCTGCGGGCCGCCGTAGGAGAAGGCGGCGTTGATCTTGGTGCGGCGGTGGCCGGCCACGTCGACGTACGAGTCGCGGGGGATCGAGACCAGCTGCGCCGTACGGCGGTCGGCCGGGAGGTGCAGCACGATGATGGCGTCGCTACGGAAGGCGCCCTGCGGCCAGACCTTGCCGGCCAGCGCCTTCTCGACCGTGGGCCCTCTGCCGCTGCCGTCCGGGTCGTCGACGCCCGCGATCAGGATGTTCAGCGCGTCGCCCGCGGCCGCGGCAGGCCGGCCCGGCCGGTCCAGGTCGAGCGGGAAGCGCGGGATGTTGCGCAGCTGCTGGTTCGTGTAGAGCACCAGCGCCCCCACGACGACGGCCAGGACGAGCGTGGTGCCGATCAGGATCCGCAGTGCCGTGTTGCGCGGCCGGCGGCTCACAGCCGGTGCGCCTCGGCGCTCGTCGTCCGGCCGCGGGTGTCGAAGAAGAGGGCAGCGTGCCGGACCAGCTCATCGACGTCGTAGGCGTGGTGGGCCTGGACCAGCACCACCAGGTCGGCCGCCGCCACCGCGTCGAACAGGTCGTCGGCGCGCGTGACGGGCACCCCCGGATCCCAGTCGACCACCCGCGGGTCGTGGTAGCCGACCTCGGCGCCGAGGCCGTGCAGGTGCCGCGCCAGCGGTACGGCGGGCGACTCGCGCTGGTCGGAGATGTCGGGCTTGTAGGTGACGCCGAGCAGCAGCACCCGCGCGCCGTAGGCGGCCTGGCCGTGGTCGTTGAGCAGGTCCTGCACGCGCCGGGCGACGTACGACGGCATGGTCGCGTTGATCTCCTGCGCCAGCTCGACGAACCGGAACGGGTAGCCGAGCCGCGAGCGGACGCTGTGGGAGAGGTAGTTGGGGTCGATCGGGATGCAGTGGCCACCGACGCCCGGCCCGGGGAAGAAGGCCTCGAAGCCGAACGGCTTGGTCGCGGCGCAGCGGATCGCGTCCCACAGGTCGATGCCGAGCTCGTGGCAGAAGCGCGCCATCTCGTTGACCAGCGCGATGTTGATGTGCCGGTAGGTGTTCTCGAGCAGCTTGGCGGTCTCGGCCTCCCGCGTGCCGGACGCCGTCACGACCCGCTCGACGAGCTTGCCGTAGAAGGCGGCGGCCCGGTCGGTGCAGCGCGGGGTGAGGCCGCCGACGATCTTGGGCGTGTTCGCGAGGCCCCACTCCGGGTTGCCGGGGTCGATCCGCTCGGGCGAGAAGGCGAGGTGGAAGTCGTCGCCGGCGACCAGGCCGCTCGCCTCCTCGAGCAGGGGGCGGACCACCTCGTCCGTCGTACCGGGATAGGTGGTGCTCTCCAGCACCACCAGCTGCCCGGGGCGCAGGTGGCGGCCGATCGCCGCCACCGCCGACCGGACGGCGCTCAGGTCGGGTCCGCCGGCCTCGCCCAGCGGCGTCGGGACGCACACCACGACGGCCTCCGCACCCGCGATGGCGGCCTCGTCGGCCGTCGCGACGAACCCCGCGGCGAGCATCGCCGCGACCTCGGCGTCGGCGATGTCGTCGACATGGCTGCGGCCGGCGTTGAGTCCGGCGACGACGGCAGGGGAGACGTCGAGGCCGCCCACCCGGAGGCCGGCGCGGGCGGCCTCCTGCGCGAGCGGGAGACCGACATAGCCGAGGCCGAGCACGAGCAGGTCGAGCCGATGGGTGTCCACGCCTGAACGGACCGAGGCGGGCACCGACCCTGACGCCGGGTGCTCAGCTCGGCTCGTCGAGCCAGCCGGCGCCGCGCGCGACCGCCGCCGCCTCGCCAGTGCGCTCGACGCCGAGCTTCTGGCGGATCGAGCGCAGATGGGTCTTGATGGTGTTGAGGGAGACGTAGAGCTCGCGCGCCATCTGCGCCTGGCTCGCGCCGGCGTTGACCATCGCGAGCACCTGCCGCTCCCGCTCGGTGAGCGGCGACGGCGTGGGATCGGACACCGCCGCGGCGATCCGGTCGAGCGGCTCGGTCACGGCGACGGGCTCAGGCCCCTGGACGACGAGCGGCGCCAGGGCGGCCGGATCGGCCAGTCGGGCGCGGACGAAGTCGAGGACCTGCCGCGCCCAGCGGTCATGGGGCCGCGCGGCCACGGCGCGCTCGACGAGCACCGCCACCGCGGCCGGATCGTGCATCGCGAACAGCCGCAGCGCGCCGGACGGCTCGGCCGCGCCGATCGCCCGGCGCATGCTCTGGTCGGCGAGGACGTGCTGGCCGGTCTGCTCCAGCAAGATCGCCTCCATCACGCAGGAGACGGGGAAGGTGAGTCCGGTGTGCCGGACCTGGCCGCCGGTGATCGGGGCGAGGGCGGCGAGCGCCGCCGCGTTCTCGCCCAGCGCGAGCAGATGGGTCGCCCGGACGAGCAGCGCCTCGCCCGGAGCGCCGGCCCGGGTCAGGTCGGTGACCCGCTCGTGGGCACGCTGCTCGTCGCCGCTGATGGACGCCAGGTAGGCGTCGGTGACGAGCGGGCGATAGCGCCACACGCCCATCTCGGCGAAGCGCGGCTCGGCGAGGATGTGGTGCAGGCGGCTGCGCGCCGAGCGGATGTCGCCGCCCGCGAGGTCGGCCGTGGCCAGCACGTGGCCGGCCACGATGCTCACCACCCGGTCGAAGGCGAAGCGCGGCGTCTGCGCGCGGATCCGGTCGAGCACCGCGGGGTCCATCGCCTGACCCTGGTAGTGCCGCGCCCACTGGAGGACGACGTGCGCCACGAAGCGGACGAAGACGGTCGGCTCCTCCGCCCCGTTGACCGTCGTCCCCCCCGGCACCTCGAGCGCCGCGCGCGCGTGCCGCATCGCCGAGCCGAGATCGCCCGCGGGCACGTGCAGCAGTGCCATCCGCGCGTAGCAGGCGCTCTCGAGCACGGTGAGGCCGAACATCACCGCCAGCGAGCGAGCCGAGCTCAGGTACTCGAGGGCGTCGGCGACGACGGCCGGCTCACCGGCGTCGGGTCCGGCCATCAACCCGGCCGCGAGCGAGTAGAGCACCATCAGCCGACGCTGAGTGTCGAGCGGATAGGCCCCGTCGGCGGACACCAGCTGCCGGCCCACCGCGACGGCGACCTGGTCGAGGTGCTGCTCGAGCCAGGACACCCAGATCCGGGCCCCGACCAGGTCGGCGACCGCGTCGGCCTCGGGGCCGGTGGCGTGGGCGGGGAGCTCGAGGTCGAGTGTGCGCAGCGAGGCCGCCAGGACCATGGCCTCCCGCAGCCGTCCGGTCTGGGCGAGCGCCAGGGCGACCCGGGCCGCCAGGGGATGGTCGGGCGCCAGGTCGACGTCGTCGTGCTGCTCGAGGAAGGCCATCGCCTCGCGCATCGCCGGTCCGCCGATCAGCGGCGCCCAGGCCCGCGTCGTCACCGCGTCATCCACCTCCCGCTCTCCCCCTGAACCTCGGGCGTGCCCGACGCCTGACATCTCCTAGACCCCGGGTGTGTCCGGGCATGACGCGACTCGACGTCCCGCGCGCCTCGCTCAGGGACCGAAGGTGAGCGAGGTCGTGTTGTTGGCGGTGACCGGATCGACGACGCCCGGCGCCTGCGTCACGGTGGCCGTCAGCTCGGCCGTGCCGAGCGGGAAGACACCGAGCACCAGCGCGTCGGACGCCGACTCGCCACCGAGCCAGGTGCACTCGACCGTCGTCGACGGCACCAGGTCGGCCGGGTCGAGGACTCCGTCGATCGTGCCCGGGCAGCGCCACGCGCCCGTCTGCCGACTGGGCCGACCGAGCAGGTTGGTGATGCTGACGCTCACGACGACGCCGGGACGCAGGTTGGTCACCGGGATCTCGAGACGGGTCATCACGCCGGGCTTGGTGACGCTGGCCTGCCCCAGGCCGACGTCGGGCGAGATGCCGGCCGGGGTGGTCGGCATCGTCGGGGTCGGCGGCGTGACCGGCGGCGTGACCGGCGGCGTGACCGGGGGCGCCGCAGCGGGCGGCGTCACCGGAGCCGGGCTCTGCGCCGACCAGTGCCGCGGCTTCGCGGGCTTCGGCCGCGCGATGGCCGTCGGGCTCGCCGACGGCAGCGCGACGACCGGAGGCGCGGGCCGCCGCACCCGCGGGGCGACGGTGGGCCGGGGGAGTCGCGGGCTCGGCCGGTGGACGGGCACGTCGGGCACCGTCGCGGACGACGACGGGAGCGCCTGGGCGAGCGGCGCCGGGAGGTCGTCGCCCGAGACCAGCAGCGGCAGCGCGAGCGCCGCGCCGCAGACCGCGGCCGCGACGGCCGCCGTCAGCCCGGCCTTGCCCGCGGCGACGGTGCCGCCGAGCGAGGTGGACGACGAGGTCGTCGTACCGCTGCCGGAGGCGAGGCCGCCCCAGAAGCCGGGCGCGGCGAAGAGGCCGGCGCCGAGCACGATCGGCAGCAGCAGCGCGCCGAGCCGGTCGTTGACGTCGTCGAGGTGGGCGAGGGCCGCGATGCAGTGGGGGCAGCCGTCGAGGTGGGCCTCGAGGCCGGGGCGCTTGCGCCGGTCGAGGGTGCCGCGGGCGTAGGCCGGGAGCAGGTCGGCCCACAGCCGGCACGAGTTGCTGCCGACGCGCGCGAGGTGCTCGGCCAGGAACGCCTGGCGCAGGCCCTCGCGGGCGCGGAAGCCGAGCGCGGCGACTGCATTGGGCTTGATGCCGAGGTGGACCGCGACCTCGTGGTGGGGCAGGCCCTCGACCGCGGTGTACCAGAGCACCGCCTGCCAGCGCTCGGGCAGCGAGCGGTAGGCGGCCGCGACGGCGCCGTTGTCGAAGCGCTGGTCGAGGTCGTCGAGGGCGGTGAGCGCGTCGAGCGGGGGCAGGGTCTCGTAGTCGTCGACCAGGTCGTAGCGCCGCTCGGTGCGGACCGTGTTGCTCCAGATGCTCCGGATCGAGGTCAGCAGGTAGGAGCGGAAGGAGACCGTCGGGCCGAGGTCGCGCTGCAGCGCGTCGAGGACCCGCGCGAACGCCTCGGCCACCAGGTCGTCGGCATGGCTCGGGCCGGCCAGGCGGCCGGCGAAGGCGGCGGCCGCTCCGCGGTGGCGCTCGAAGAGGCGGGCGTACGCGTCGGCGTCTCCGGCGCGGACCCGGCTCACCAGGACGGGGTCGCCGTCCAGGATCGGGTCAACCAGCTGTGCGGTCATGCTGCTCCAACGACGCTCGGGACCCCAGGAATCCCCTGATGGTCACAACGGACTATGAGAACTGGTCGGTCGGTCCCGGAGCAAGCTGCGCAACGCCTCCCCCGAGCCGAGCCCGGCCATCCACTTGTGGACACCGCTGCGACGGTTCACTTACGCGCATCGCCGGATATTTCTTCTCCGGGCCTCGCGCGCGGGGAATCCCGCGGGCCGGTCCGGACAGCCGTGTCGGCGCGTAAGGAAAACGCCCGCCCCGTGTCCACAGAGGTGTCGGGTGTCCGGAGGGAGGACACCCCCCCCGCACGCCTCGGAGGTCTCGTGTTCGACGCAGCTGCTGATCCACACGACCCGGCGGTCCGATGATGGCGCGTCCGCGCACCCGATGGTTCCGCACCGTGGACGACGTCCGCCCGGGGGTCGTCGTCCCGGCGCGGGGGCTCCGGCTCGCCGACGCCCTCGTCCACCGCGAGGCGGTCGAGGAGAACGCGGCCGACTTCGGCGTCGCCTACGCCGAGGACGGCCAGGGCCTCGACGTCTGCCTCGCCGAGCTCGACGACACCTTCCTCGCCGTCCTCGACGAACCCCCGCCGCCGCGCGTCGTGCGCCGGGTCGCGCTGGCGTGGGCCGACGCGCTCCAGAACCGCTACAACGAGCATGGCTGCGAGGACCCGATGACCGGACTCAACAGCATCCACCACCTCCAGTCCCAGGTCGCAGCGCTCTATCACGCGGCCGGCGACGGCTGGCTCGCCGACACCGACATCGCGCGCACCTATGCGCTGGTCGTGGTCGAGATGTCCGGCACCCGCGACGACGTCGACCCCGGCTTCGGCGCCCTCGAGGGGGCACTGCGCCGGGCCAGTGCCGCCGAGCTCATCCGGCAGCGGATGCCGACCTGCGACCAGGTCGCCGAGCTCAGCCCACGGCGGCTGGTCGCGCTGGCGCGACGCACCGACGGGCTCGACCGCAGCCTGGCCGACGCGGTCCGGATGATGAGCCAGCGGCTCCAGCTCTCCCCCAGCGGCGGCACCTGCCGCGGCTGGACCGAGGCGCTGCCGATGAGCCCGCAGAGCGCGCGACACCTGCTCGACGAGCTCGCCCGCTGAGCCCTGCGGCACAATCCGTAGGCGTGCTGCTGCGCCACGTCACCGGATCGATCGCCGACTTCCACGCCCGCACGATCCCCGACGACCTCGCGGTCGCCGAGGTCTGGTCCTTCGAGCCGAGCCATCCCGCGCTCGTGCTGGGCAGCGCCCAGGACCACACGGTCGCCGACGCGGCCGCCACGACGGCCCGCCACGTCGACGTCGTCCGGCGGCGCAGCGGCGGCGGCGCCGTCTTCGTCCACCCCGCCCGGTCGGTGTGGCTCGACGTGGTGCTACCGCGCCACGACCCGCACTGGAGCGACGACGTCCGCGAGGCGACGTACTGGCTCGGGGAGGCGTGGCAGCGCGCGCTCGCGACCCTGGGCGTGAGCTCGGAGCTCTACCGCGGCGGGCTCGAGCAGACGCCGTGGGGCCGGCTGGTCTGCTTCGCCGCGCTCGGCCCCGGCGAGGTGCTCGTCGACGATTCCAAGCTGGTCGGCATCTCGCAGCGACGGACCAAGGCGGGCGCGCGCTTCCAGTGCATCGCCTACGACGCCTGGGACCCCTACGACGTCCTCGACCTGCTCGACCTCTCCCCCGCCGACCGGAGCGCCGCGGGGGCCGACCTGACCGACCGCGCGACCGGCGTCGGCCCGCGCCTCGCCGAGCTGCGGACCGCGATCCTCGCCGAGCTGGTCGACTGACCCATGCACTGAGAGCATAGGTGCCATGGAGCTGGACACGATCCGCGCATTCCTGGCCGTGGCCGACGGCAGCACCGTCACCGAGACCGCCGACCTGGTCCACCGCACCCAGCCCGCCGTCTCCCGGGCCCTGGCCCGGCTCGAGCGGGAGGTCGGCACACCGCTCTTCCAGCGGGTCGGCCGCGGCCTGGTGCTCACCCCGGCCGGGCGCGAGCTCGCTCGCCACGCGCGCGACACCCTCGACTCCTACGAGCGCGGCATCCGCTCGGTGCAGGACATCACCGCCCCCGACGGCGGCTTCGTCCCGGTCGCCTTCCTGCACACCCTCGGCACCTGGCTGGTGCCCGAGCTGATCCGGCAGTTCCGCGCCGAGCGTCCCCACGTCCGCTTCGACCTGCGCCAGCACGGCGACGCCGGGCTCATCGACGACCTGCTCGGCGGCGTCGTCGATCTCGCCATCACCGGCGACCGGCCGCGACTGGCCCAGCTGGAGAGCCGCCGGCTCTTCCTCGAGCCGCTGGGACTGGTCGTGCCGCCCGACCACCGGCTCGCCGGCCGCCGTACGGCGCGCCTGGGCGATGTCGCCGACGAGCAGTTCATCGTGCTCAAGCACGGCTTCAGCCTGCGGGCGGTGACCGAGGACCTGTGCGGCCAGGTGGGCTTCGCACCGCGGATCGGGTTCGAGGGCGAGGAGGTCGAGACCCTCCGCGGCCTGGTCTCGGCCGGTCTCGGCGTGGCGCTGCTGCCCGAGCCGCGCCGCGGCGCGTCCCCGATCGCGCCGTCGCTGCGGGTCACCGACGTGCGCGCGTCGCGCGAGATCGGGCTGGCCTGGGTCCGCGACCGCGCCCTCCCGCCGGCGTCGGTGCACTTCCGCGAGCACGCGCTGGAGATGAGCCGCCGAATCCATGTCTCTGATGCATGATTCATGCCTGAACTAGTCATTGGACGCATGGCGATCCGCACCGGAGGATGGTGACGCCCATCACCGACGCCGAAGGACTCGCCCGATGACCGACATCGACCCTGCCGAGACACAGGAGTGGCGCGACGCGCTCGCCGCCGTCCTGGAGTTCGAGGGCGAGGCGCGGACCAAGTACCTCCTCGACCAGGTGCTCGAGGAGGCCCAGCGGCTGGGGTCGCGGGTGCCGTTCGTCGCCACCACGCCGTACGTCAACACGGTCGCGACCGCCGACGAGCCGCAGCACCCGGGCGACCGCGCCGTCGAGCACCGGATCCGGTCCGCGATCCGCTGGAACGCGCTGGCCATGGTGCTGCGCGCCAACAAGGACTCCACCGAGCTCGGCGGTCACCTCGCCAGCTTCCAGTCCGCGGCGACCCTCTACGACGTGGGCTTCCAGCACTTCTGGCACGCCCCGAGCGAGAAGCACGGCGGCGACCTGGTCTACGTCCAGGGCCACCTCTCCCCCGGCATCTACGCCCGCGCCTTCCTCGAGGGCCGGCTCACCGAGGCCCAGCTCGACAGCTTCCGCCAGGAGACCGGCGGCAACGGCCTCTCGTCGTACCCCCACCCGTGGCTGATGCCCGACTTCTGGCAGTTCCCGACGGTCTCCATGGGCCTCGGCCCGCTGATGGCGATCTACCAGGCGCGCTTCCTCAAGTACCTCCACGCCCGCGGGCTGGCCGACACCGCCGGCCGCAAGGTGTGGGCCTTCCTCGGCGACGGCGAGACCGACGAGCCCGAGTCGCTCGGCGCGATCTCGATGGCCGCGCGCGAGAAGCTCGACAACCTGGTCTTCGTCGTCAACTGCAACCTGCAGCGCCTCGACGGCCCGGTGCGCGGCAACGGCAAGATCATCCAGGAGCTCGAGGGCGTCTTCCGCGGCGCCGGCTGGAACGTCATCAAGGTGATCTGGGGCTCCACCTGGGACGAGCTGCTGGCCAAGGACACCACCGGCGCGCTCAAGCGCCGGATGATGGAGTGCGTCGACGGCGAGTACCAGACCTTCAAGTCCAAGGACGGCGCCTACGTCCGCGAGCACTTCTTCGGCGTCGACCCCGAGCTCGCCCAGATGGTCGCGGGCTGGAGCGACGACGAGATCTGGCGGCTCACCCGCGGCGGCCACGACCCGCAGAAGGTCTACGCCGCCTATGCGGCGGCCGACGCGCATACCGGCACCCCCACGGTCATCCTGGCCAAGACGGTCAAGGGCTACGGCCTCGGCGCCGCCGGCGAGGCGATGAACATCAGCCACCAGGCCAAGAAGGTCGCCGAGCCCGCGCTGCGCGCCTTCCGCGACCGCTTCGACATCCCGGTCGCCGACGAGCACCTGCTCGACCTGCCCTACGTCTCCTTCGCCGACGGCTCGCCCGAGCACGCCTACCTGCACGCGCGGCGCGAGGAGCTCGGCGGCTACCTGCCCGCCCGACGCCGTACGTCGGACGCGCTCGCCGTCCCCGGTGTCGACACCTTCTCCGCCCAGCTCGCCGGCTCCAACGGCCGCGCGATCTCGACGACGATGGCGTTCGTGCAGATCCTCACCAAGCTGCTGCGCGACCCCGAGGTCGGCAAGCGGGTGGTGCCGATCGTCCCCGACGAGGCGCGCACCTTCGGCATGGAGGGCCTGTTCCGCCAGGTCGGGATCTTCTCGCAGAGCGGCCAGCTCTACACGCCCGAGGACGCCGACCAGCTGATGTTCTACAAGGAGGACGCCAGCGGGCAGATCCTCCAGGAGGGCATCAACGAGGCCGGCGCCATGTCGTCGTGGATCGCCGCGGCGACGTCGTACTCGAGCAGCGACACGGCGATGATCCCGTTCTACATCTACTACTCGATGTTCGGCTTCCAGCGGATCGGCGACCTGGCCTGGGCCGCCGGCGACATGCGCGCCCGCGGCTTCCTGCTCGGCGGCACCGCCGGCCGCACCACGCTCAACGGCGAGGGCCTGCAGCACGAGGACGGCCACAGCCACCTGCAGGCGGCGACGATCCCCAACTGCGTCGCCTACGACCCGACGTACGCCTACGAGCTGGCGGTCATCGTGGCCGACGGCCTGCGCCGGATGTACGCCGAGCAGGAGGACGTCTTCTACTACCTGACCCTGATGAACGAGAACTACGAGCACCCGGCGATGCCCGAGGGCGCCGCCGAGGGGATCATCAAGGGGATGTACCTGCTGCAGCCCGGCAAGGGCCGCGGCGCCGCGAAGGTCGACCTGCTCGGCTCGGGCACGATCCTGCGCGAGGTGCTGGCCGCGGCCGAGCTGCTCGCGAAGGACTTCAAGATCAAGGCCGACGTGTGGAGCGTCCCCAGCTTCACCGAGCTGCGCCGCGACGGTCTGGCGACCGAGCGGTGGAACACGCTGCACCCGCTCGAGGAGCCGCGCACGTCGTACGTCGCGCAGTGCCTGGGCGAGCGGAAGGGCCCGGTCGTCGCGGCCACCGACTACATGAAGTCCTACGCCGACCAGATCCGCGCCTTCGTTCCGGGCAGCTACACCGCGCTCGGCACCGATGGCTTCGGCCGCTCCGACTACCGCCGCAACCTGCGCCGCCACTTCGAGGTCGACCGCCACTTCATCGCGGTGACCGCCCTGCGCCGGCTCGCCGACGAGGGCGTGGTGAGCGCCGACGTCGTCGCGGAGGCCATCGAGAAGTACGGCATCGACCCCGACCGGCCCGACCCGGCCCACGCGTGAGGACAGCAAGCATGGAGAGCCGCATGGACATTCAGGTTCCGGACATCGGGGACTTCGCCGACGTACCCGTCATCGAGGTGCTCGTCAGCCCCGGCAGCGTCGTACGGGCGGAGGACCCGCTCATCACGCTCGAGACCGACAAGGCCACGATGGAGGTGCCCTCGCCGGTCGACGGCACCATCGTGTCGCTGTCGGTGAAGGTCGGCGACACCGTCAGCCAGGGCAGCGTCATCGCGATCGCGGAGAGTGCCGCTCCCGCCGAGGAGGCCGCCCCGGCGGCGCCCGTCGCCGAGGCGCCCGCGGCGCCCGCGGCGCCCGCGGCG
>NZ_BAABAC010000036.1:0-5399 GCF_039537225.1 Nocardioides ginsengisoli | reverse complement strand
GTACCGGAGCCGGCGACGGCCGGCTCCAGCGACGACGGCCTGCGCGCCACCCCGCTCGTCCGACGGCTCGCCCGCGAGCTCGACGTCGACCTCGCCACGGTCAGCGGCAGCGGTGTGAAGGGCCGCGTCACCAAGCAGGACCTCCTCTCCCACTACGAGCGCGGCATCGCCCCCGCGGCCGGTGCAGGCGCCGCGTCCGGCGCGGGCATCCCACCGGTGCCCGAGGTCGACTTCGCGAAGTTCGGCCCGGTACGCCGGGTCCCGCTGTCGCGGATCAAGAAGCTCTCGGGCCCCCACCTGCACCGCTCCTGGCTCAACGTCCCCCACGTCACCCACTCCGACGAGGCCGACATCACCGACCTCGACGCCTACCGCCGCGAGCTCGACGAGGCCGCGCGCGCCGAGGGCTACCGGGTCACGCTGCTGAGCTTCCTGCTCAAGGCGACGGCCGTCACGCTGCGGAAGTTCCCCGACGTCAACAGCTCGCTGTCCGGCGACGAGCTGGTGCTCAAGGACTACGTCCACATCGGCGTCGCCGTCGACACCCCCGACGGCCTGGTCGTCCCCGTCGTCCGCGACGTCGACCGCAAGGGCGTGCTCGAGCTCAGCCACGATCTCGCCGACCTCTCGGCCCGCGCCCGCGACGGCAAGCTGACCGCGACCGACATGCAGGGCGCGACGTTCACGATCAGCAGCCTCGGCGGCATCGGCGGCACCGCGTTCACGCCGATCGTCAACGCCCCCGAGGTCGCCATCTTGGGCGTCGTCCGCTCGAAGATGGCGCCGGTCTGGGACGGCGAGACGTTCGTGCCACGGCTGATGCTGCCGCTGTGCCTGTCCTACGACCACCGGGTCATCGACGGCGCACTGGCCGCGCGGTTCACCGCACATCTCGCGCACCTGGCGTCCGACGTACGGCGGATCGCGCTCGGCTGATCGGGGCACGGTCGTACCGGACGAACTGGTCGCGGTCGAGGCCGCTTGACGACCAGTTCGTCCGGTACGACGCTGGGTCAGCCGCGGTGGAACCGCACGCCCTGCCCGGGCCGCAGCTGCGCCACCATGGGTAGCGCCCGGGCGCGGACGACGGCGATCACCGGGTAGCCGCCGGTCACCGGGTGGTCAGGGCCGAAGACGGTGAGCCGACCGCCGGGCGGCGCTTGCAGCGAGCCCTCGACGACGCCCTCACTGGTCAGCTCGGACCGGATCCGGCGCGGCATCGACGGCCCGTCGAGGCGGACGCCGATCCGGTCGGAGTCGGGCGTCACCTCGAACCGGCTCCGGAACAACATCCGCAGTGCCTCGGGCTCGAACCAGTCGTCGCGCGGGCCGATCCGCACCGGCAGCCGGACGTCCTCGTCGGGCATCGGCGGCGGCGGCGCGACCACCAGGTCGGTCGTCGGGCGGGGGTCGGTGGCGAGCCCGACGTCGAGCACAGTGCCCGCGGTCAGCGGCGCCGGGCCGATGCCCGAGAGCAGGTCGGTCGAGCACGAGCCGAGCACCGGGGGGACGTCGAATCCGCCGCGGACCGCGAGGAAGCTGCGCAGCCCCTGCCGCGGAGTGCCGAGCGCGACCTGCTCGCCGGCGCCGACCGCGATCACCTCGTGGGTCCAGCGCCTCCGCGCACCGACCGTGACGGACAGCGGGGCCCCGGTGACCGCGATCAGGCACGGCCCGTCGACGGTCAGCACGAGGCCTCCGTTGGTGACCTCGACGACCGGCGCGCTCTCGTCGTTGCCGAGCATCCGGTTGGCGAGCCGCATCGCGACGGGGTCGGCGGCGCCCGACCGGCCGACGCCGAGGTGGGCGTAGCCGGTCCGGCCGAGGTCCTGGACCAGCGCGAGCAGCCCCGGCTCAACGACGGTGACCCTGCTACGGCCCGTCATCCGGCCACCTCGACGAAGCGGACCTCGTCACCCGGCAGCAGCAGCGACGGCTGGACCGCGTCCGTGTCCCACATCGTCGCGTCCGTGTGGCCGAGCAGCTGCCAGCCGCCGGGCGAGCGCCGCGGATAGACCGCGGAGAACCTGCCGGCGAGCGCCACCGCCCCCGCCGGCACGTCGACCCGCGCCTCCGCGCGCCGCGGCACATCCAGCCGCGGGTCGCCGTCGATCAGGTAGGCGAAGCCCGGCGCGAAGCCGCAGAAGCCCACCCGCCACGGCGTTCCGGTGTGGGCGGCGACCACCTCGCGCTCGCTCATCCGGACGTTCCGGGCGATCCAGGCGAGGTCGGCGCCGTCGTACCGGACCGGGATCTCGACCACCCGCGACGACTCCACCGCCGCGTCGGACACCTCGATCTCCCGCAGCCGCGCCTCGACCGTCGCCGTCGCGCCGAGGCGCGGATCGACCACGACGAGCAGAGTGTCGAGCGCCGGGACGATATCGACGACGCCGGTCAGACCGGCGGATCGGACGGCCACGGCGAACGCGTGCACCCGGCGGTTGTCGCCGAGCTCGAGCAGGAGGCCGGTGTCACCGCACGTGCGTACGACCGGGGGCATCGACCTCACGACCTGATTATGGACCGACGTGAGCACCCGCCATCGCGGCGATGTCGAGGTCCGGGCCCGGCCCACGGGCCGACGGTGGCTCAGCGAGCGGTGGCTGCCGCACGGGCCACGTGCACGCCCGGACGACGGCCCGCCCACGGCATCGCCTGCTCGAGCTGCGCGGCGACGCGGATCAGCAGCGACTCGCCGTTCGACGGCGCGGCCAGCTGGACGCCGATCGGCAGGCCCTGCGCCGACTGCCCGAGCGGCAGGCTGATCGCGGGCGCACCGGTCTGGTTGAACACCGACGTGAACGAGCAGGCGTCGAAGATCCGGTTCGTCCACTCCAGCGCGGTCAGCTCGGCGTTCGCGTCGAGGTGGCCCAGCGGCAGGGCGGGCGTGTTCATGGTCGGGGTGAGCAGCAGGTCGTAGTCGCCGAAGAAGCGGCCCATCTCGCGGGAGAGCGCGTTGACCGAGTCCAGCGCGGAGCAGATCTCGAGCCCGGAGATGGTGCGGCCGTGCTCGACGCACGCCCACGACGTCCGCTCCAGGTTGTCCGGCCCCGCGGTGCGGCCCGTCATCGCCTCGATCGCGCCGACCGAGCCGGCCAGGAAGGCGCACCAGAGCACCAGGTTGGTCTGGATCAGGCGGTCCCAGTCGATGGTCGGCGTACGACGGTCGACGTGGTGGCCCGCCGCCTCCAGGGTCGCCGCGACCGCGTCGACCGCGGCGGCGACCTCCGGGTCGACCGGCGTACCGGCCCACGACTCGGTGTGGACGGCGATCCGCAGCCGGCCCGGGTCGGCGCCGACCTCCTGCGACCAGGGGCGCTCGGGCGGCGCGATGACGAACGGGTCGCCCGGGAGCGGGCCGGCCACCTCGTCGAGCACGGCGGCGGTGTCGCGGACGGTCCGGCTCACGACCAGCTCGCAGCCCATGCCGAAGAGCGCGTCGCCGGCATCCGGTCCGACGGAGACCCGGCCGCGGCCGGGCTTGAGGCCGACCAAGCCGTTGCAGGCGGCGGGAATGCGGATCGAGCCGCCGCCGTCGTTCGCGTGCGCGATGGGGACGGCCCCCGCGGCGACCAGCGCCGCCGAGCCGCCACTGGAGCCGCCGGGGCTGTGCGCGGTGTTCCACGGATTGCGCGTCGAGCCGTAGGCGAGCGCCTCCGAGTTGCCGTTGAAGCCGAGCTCCGGCGTGGTGGTCACGGCCAGGGTCGCCAGGCCCGCGGCACGGAAGCGCTCCATCAGATGCGTGTCGGTCGGCGGTACCAGGCCGTCGCCGAGCAGCCGGGTGCCCATCCGGGTCGGCACGCCGGCCGCGTGCAGCACCAGGTCCTTGATGGCGAACGGGACGCCGGCGAACCGGCCGTCGGCCGCGTGGTCGAGGGGCTTCTCGAACGGACCGTGAGCCACGGCGTTCAACTCCGCGACGGCGTCGATCGCCTCGGTCGCCACCTGCGCGACCTCGTCCGCGGTGACCTCGCCCGCCGCGATCGCGGCGGCGAGGGCGGTGGCGTCCAGCTCGGCGTACTCATCGATTCTCATCGGCGCTTCCTTCTGTCCGGTCGGGATCGTCGGCCGGTCGGCCGACTCGCCACGGAACGTAGGCAGCCACCGCCCGCGGGCACATCGGCGGAAAAGCCGTTCCGCCGTTCGGGGCGGAGTGCATCCCTTGACAGTCCCCGGGCCGACGCCGAAAACTTCGTACCCGAACGAGAGGTTGCTCATGGCCGTGAACCTGCAGTGGTGGACCCGGCTGGCCGGGGACGTCCGAGCGGCCGGCCGCGGCGACATCGCCGTCGAGACGCCCCTCCTCGCCGTCCGCGACCAGCTCGGCTTCGACTGCGCGGCGCTCTTCGCCCGGCACGCGCCGGTCGCCAACGTCGACTATCCGGCAGATGCGCTCGCCTATCTGGCGTCCACCTACAGCCGGACCTGTCCCGTGCACCAGCTCGTCGTACGGCGGGGCCTGCCGATGCGGATTGCGGACGTCCCCGTCGACCTGCGCGAGACCCGGACGTACCACGAGGTCATCGCCCCCAACCACTTCGGCGAGGGCGTCACGCTGCCTCTGGGGGACGCCGGCTTCCTCACGCTGAGCTCGCTGCACGCCCGGCCGCTCGACGAGCATTCCCTGCTGGCGCTGGCGATGCTGGCGCACGACCTCGCCGGGATGATCGACCCCGGCGCCGACGGCACCGCCGCCGAGGTGGTGCTGTGGCTGTCGGGCGACAAGCTGGTGGCACGGGCGGGCGACCCCGCCCGCTCGCCGCTCACCGCCGCCGAGCTGCGGCTCGCCGCCCGCGCGAGCACCGGACGGCGCGACGGCGTCCGCCTCGCGCACCGGGCGCTCGACGGCGCGTGGTGGTGGGTGCGCGCCGTAGCTCGGCCACAGGGGGCACTGGTCCGTATGGGACGGGGGCCGATCCTCGGCGACCTGACCAGCCGTGAGCTCGACGTCGTCGGACTGGTCGCCCGAGGCTGGTCGAACGAGCGGATCTCGCAGGCCCTGGGCATTGCGGTGCGCACCGTGCGCAGCCACGTCGAGTCGGCGATGGCCAAGCTCGGCTGCGCGAACCGGACCGCCCTCGCCCGCACCGCGGTCGAGCACGACCTCGACTCGATCGACGCGCTGCGGGTGGCCGCGGGCGGTGGTGGCGGGGCAGGCTGAAGACGCCTCCCGAGGGGCACCGGATCGGGGCCCACTGAAGGTCGCGGTATGCGGGGCGCCAGGTTCGTTTTACCGATGGCGTGGTGGCGCGCCGCTGTGGTGGAGGTGGTGGGTTGCGGGTCGCGTGTTGCTTTGCGGTCGCTTCCGGTCAGCCCCTGTCCGGCGGTGGATAGGTGGGTGCGCTGGTTGCGTGTCTCATGTTCGGAGGGGGTGGGTGCCTCGGTGGTCGACCTGC
>NZ_BAABAC010000035.1:89989-111135 GCF_039537225.1 Nocardioides ginsengisoli | reverse complement strand
TGCACACAAACGTCACAATCAATCTATGCATGACACACTGTTGAGTTCTCAAACATCACACGCGTCGAAGTTCCCGCGCCTTGTTGCGACGCGTTCGTCTTCGTGCTGATGCAGTCCGAAACCTTAGACCCTGACCCCAGCCTGTGCCAAACCCGGAAGGATTTGCTTTTCTGACCGGTGCCCGAACCAGGAGTTCGAGACTTGGTGATCGCGGGGCCGGAAACCCCCGGCTGACCGCCTCGTTGTTTCCCGCCGCACCCGGCGACAAAGAGAACATTACGCATCCCGCGTCAGAAGCACAAATCGGAACGGCGTGACCCGGGCCACAGCGTTCCGACGGGGGTTCTGGAGCGCTCCCGGGAGGCCCGCGACGGGCCTCCCGGGAGCGCCTGGCTCAGCGCACGCGCACGCCCGCGAACCGCTTCTTGCCGCGGCGCAGCACCAGCCACGACGAGGCGATCAGGTCGCCGGCGTCCGGCACGTGCTCGGGGTCGTCGACGCGCACGTTGTTGACGTAGGCACCGCCCTCGGCCACGGTGCGCCGCGCCTCGCCCTTGGACTTGGCCAGGCCGGTGAGCGTCAGCAGCTCGACGACGTCGGGGATGCCGGCGCTGCCGTCGACGTCGACGGCGCCCGCCTCCCCCAGCGCCGCCTCGAGCGTCGCGCCGGAGAGTGCGGTGACGTCGCCGCTGCCGAAGAGCGCCTCGGCGGCGGCCTTCGCGTTCTGCGTCTCCGTTGCTCCGTGCACCAGCGTGGTGACCTCGTCGGCGAGGACCTTCTGGGCCTCGCGCAGGAACGGCTTCTCCGCGTGCCGGGCCTCGAGCGCCTCGATCTCCTCGCGCGGGAGGAAGGTGAAGACGCGCAGCAGGTCACCCACCTTCTCGTCCTCGACGTTGAGCCAGAACTGGTGGAAGGCATACGGCGGCATCATCTGCGGGTCGAGCCACAGGGCGCCGCCCTCGGTCTTGCCGTACTTGGTGCCGTCGGCCTTGGTGATGAGCGGCGTCGCGAACGCGTGCGCGGTGCCGCCCTCGGCCCGGCGGATCAGCTCGACGCCGCCGGTGAGGTTGCCCCACTGGTCGGAGCCGCCGAACTGCAACGTGACGCCGCGCTCGCGGTAGAGCGTCAGGAAGTCCATCGACTGCAGCAGCACGTAGGAGAACTCCGTGTAGCTGATGCCGGACTCGAGGCGGCGGCGCACCGTCTCCCGGGCGAGCATCCGGTTGACCGGGAAGTGCTTGCCGACTTCGCGCAGGAAGTCGATGACCGACAGGCCCTCGGTCCAGTCGTGGTTGTTGACCATCGTCGCGGCGTTGTCGCCCTCGAAGGAGAGGAACGGCTCGATCTGGCGCCGCACCCGCGCGGTCCACTCCTGCACGGTGTCGAGGGAGTTGAGAGTGCGCTCCCCCGAGTCGCGCGGGTCGCCGATCATGCCGGTGGCGCCGCCGACGAGGGCGAACGGCGTGTGCCCGCCGCGCTGGAGGCGCATCGCGGTGACGATCTGGACCAGATTGCCCATGTGGAGACTCGGCGCGGTCGGGTCGAAGCCCACATAGAACCGGACACTGCCCTCGCCGAGCGCCGTACGCAGCGCCTCGCGGTCGGTGGACTCGGCCAGCAGGCCGCGCCACTCGAGGTCGTCCAGAAGGTTGGGGTCGACGGACACGTCGGTCCTCTCCGTTCGTTGTTCAGGTGTGGGACTGTCCCGGTCCAAGAGTGCCCCATGCGGGGAGGTCCGGCCCACCGGGTTGCACTCGGTGGTCCCGGGTAGGTTGCCACCACCATGACCAACCAGCGGATCTCCGGGCGCTACCGCCTCGAGCGGACGGTCGGCCAGGGCGCGGGTGGGGCGGTCTGGCTGGCCCACGACGACCTGCTCGACCGCGCGGTCGCGCTCAAGCGGATCGGCGGCTTCGCCGGGAGCGCGGCCGCCGAGGACGCCGTCCGCGCCGAGCGGGAGGCGCGGATCGCCGCGCAGCTCGGGCACCCGCACGTCGTCTCCGTCTACGACCTGGTCACCGACGACGACGGCACCTGGCTCGTCATGGAGTACGTCGACGGCCCGGCGCTGTCGGCCGCCGTGCGCGACAACGGTCCCTACTCCCCCGACGAGGCCGCCCGCCTGCTCGCGCCGGTCGCCGACGCCCTCGTGCAGGCGCACGCGCTCGGCATCGTCCACCGCGACGTGAAGCCGTCGAACATCCTGGCCGGCGACGGCGGGGCCAAGCTGACCGACTTCGGCATCGCCCGGGGCGCGGAGGACGCGACGCTGACGCGCACCGGCATGGTGACCGGCTCGCCGGCGTACCTGGCGCCCGAGGTGGCGATGGGCCAACAGGCGACCGTCGCCAGCGACGTGTGGGCGTTCGGCGCGACCCTGGTGCACCTGCTGACCGGGCGGCCGCCGTACCACCACCCCGACAAGGACAACGGCCCGCTCGCGGTCGTCTACCGGATCGCGCACGAGGACCCGCCGCGTCCCGAGGAGGCGGGCTGGCTGGCGCCGCTGATCGCGGCGACGATGACCAAGGACCCGGCGCAGCGGCCGTCGATGGCGGCGGTCCGCGACCACCTGGCCCGCACCACCCTCGTCGCGGAGCAGACCGCCGTGCTGCCGGCCGTCCCGGTGCCGCCCCCGCCGCGCACGCCGCCCACGGCTCCGCGGCCGGAGCGGTCGGCGAGGCCGTCGCGGGCGCTGCTGATCGCGGGCGCGGTCGCCCTCCTCGTGCTGGTCGCGGTGGTGGGCACGATCGCGCTCACCCGTGGCGGCGACGAGCCGTCGGCCGGACAGACCTCGTCGTCCCCTCCCCCGCGGACGACGACGTCCGCCACCACACAGACCACCGCGCCCACGGTGGCCCAGCTCGTGGACTTCGCCCGCCGCTACGTCGCCACGGCCAGCCGCGACCCCAAGGCCGGGTTCGCGATGCTGACGCCGGCCTACCAGCGCCGCAGCCCTGGCTACGCCGACTTCTGGGGCCCGATGAAGAACCCGGAGATCCTCACCATCTCGGCCGACCCGGCGGCGCTGACGGTCACCTACACCTATCGCTACGTCTTCCCGGGCAAGGGCCGGCGCACCGAGACCGTCACGCTGCGGCTGGTCCAGGTCGACGGGCGACTCCTCATCGACGGAGCCTGATCGGGGCTAGGTTGGCCCGGTGAGCGAGGACGACGAGGCGGCGCGCCGGTTGCTGCCCGTCGCCGACGCCGTCGCGGCGTCCCACGCGGAGGGCCGGCTGCACGGCACCGCGTCGAGCGCTCCCGACGAGGTGCGCTGGCTCGGCACCCAGCTCTCCCACGCCGGCTCCGCGGGGCGGCCCGGCTGGCTCGCGCCGCTCCACGAGCTGGCGATGCGACCCGACCCGGCGGAGCGGCCCACGGCGGCGGAGTTCGCCGACTACCTGCGGGCACGCGTGGCGCCGCCCTCGCCGCCCCTGCGCCCGCGCCGCTCCCCCGCGCTCCTCGTGCTCGCGGGTGCGGCGGTCGTCACCGTGTTCGGAGTCGTCGGCGCGGCGCTGCTCTTCACCGGGGGCGGGAACGAGGCTCCCGCCGAGACGCCGTCGCGGGCCGAGCCGACCGCCGACACCGAGGACGACGAGCCGACCGCGACCAGGTCGGCCGAGCCGGTGACGGCCCGCCGGCTGGAGCGGTTCGCCCGCGACTACGTGACGACGGCGAGCAGCGACGCCGAGCGGGGGTTCCGGCTGCTGACCCGCGACTACCAGGGGCGGAGCCCGCGCTACCGCGAGGTGTGGACGGCGATCCAGGACCCCGAGATCCTCAGCCTGGACAGCGATCCGGCGACGCTGACCGTCCGCTACACCTACCGCTACCGGCTGCCCGGGGGTGCGCGTCGTACCGAAGAGGTGACCTTGCAGCTCGTGCAGCGCGGCGGACGCCTGCTCATCGCGGGGGCGACGGCTCGGCCGGGCTGACCCGGGTACCCCGGAGGGATGGGCGAGATCCGGGTCGGTACGTCGGGATGGGCCTATCCGTCATGGCGCGGCGACTTCTTCCCACCCGGGCTGGTGCAGCGCACGGAGCTGAGCTATCTGGCCGAGCGGGTGTCGGCGCTGGAGATCAACGGCTCCTTCTACGCGCTGCAGAAGCCCACGTCGTACCGGCGTTGGCGGGACGCGACGCCCGACGACTTCGTGTTCGCGGTGAAGGGCAGTCGGTTCATCACCCACCTCAAGAGGCTGCGGGACGTCGAGCAGGCGCTCGCCCGCTTCTTCGGGTCGGGGCTGGAGGAGCTCCGGCCCAAGCTGGGGCCGGTGCTGTGGCAGCTGCCCGCGACCCAGGCCTTCGACCCCGCGCTGCTGGCCGACTTCTACGCGCTGCTGCCGCGCACGCTCGGGGGGCGGCCGGTGCGGCACGCGCTGGAGTTCCGCAACCGCAGCTTCTGCGTGGACGAGGCGTTCGCCCAGCTGCGCGAGCACGACATCGCCTGCGTCATCTCCGACTCGCCGGGACGCTGGCCGATGGCCGAGGCGGTGACCAGCGACCTGGTCTACGTGCGGCTGCACGGGCACACCGAGCTGTACGCGAGCGGGTACGCACCCGCGTCGCTCGATCGCTGGGCGGAGCGCTGCCGCGCCTGGGCGCGTGACGCCGACGTACACGTCTACTTCGACAACGACGCGCGCGGCCGGGCGCCCTGGGACGCGGTCCGGCTCCTCATGGCCCTCGACGGCCGCGAGTGACATGCTCGGACGCATGAGCGAGACTCCCTCCCCCCTGCAACCGCTCGACGAGGACTGGGAGCGTGCCCTGTGCATCGTCGCCCACCCCGACGACATGGAGTTCGGCGCCGCCGCGGCGGTCGCCCGCTGGACCGGCCAGGGCAAGTCCGTCGCCTACTGCATGGTCACCAGCGGTGAGGCCGGGATCGACGGCATGGACCCGGCCTCGTGCCGCGCGGTGCGGGAGAAGGAGCAGGTGCGCTCGGCCGAGGTCGTCGGCGTCGACACCGTCGACTTCCTGCGCCAACCGGACGGCGTCCTCGAGTACGGCGTCGCCCTGCGTCGGGTGCTCGCCGCATCGGTCCGCGAGCACCGGCCGGACATCGTGATCACCGGCAACTTCCGCGACACGTGGGGCGGCCGGAACCTCAACCAGGCCGACCACATCGCGGTGGGTCGCGCGGTGCTGGACGCCGTACGGGATGCGGGGAACCGGTGGGTCTTCGCCGAACAGATCTCCGACGGCCTGAAGCCGTGGGGCGGCGTGCGGGAGGTGTGGGCGTTCGGGTCGCCGGACGCGACGCACGCCGTCGACACGACCGCGACCTTCGACGCCGGCGTGGAGTCGCTGAAGGCGCACGCGGCATATATCGACGGTCTGGGCTGGGAGAACTGGGACCCGCGGGAGTTCCTCGAGGGGATGGCGCGCGCGACCGGCACCCGACTGGGGGTCACGTTCGCAGCGCCCTTCGAGGTCTTCCCCATGGGCTGGGGTGAATGAGCGCAGCGCGGCCGACGCCGCGGCGGCGTACGCCGAGGTGCAGGCCCGGCTCAGCGCCGTGGTGGCGTCGCTGCCCGCTCGTGACCTGACCCGACCGGTGCCCGCCTGTCCCGACTGGACCGTGCAGGACCTGGTCGCCCACCACACGGCCGTCATCGGCGATCTCGTCGGCGGATCGCTGTCCGAGCTCGGCGACCTGTCCCGACTGCTCGACCAGAACGGCGATCCGGACGTCGCTCGCGACCGCGACGCGATGACCGCCCGGCAGGTCGCCGAGCGGCGGGGCCGGAGCAGCGACGTGGCGAGACGCCCTTCCCGGACGCCGTCGGCGCGATGGGCGCAGCGATCGCGATCAACGACGTCGTCGTCCACGAGGGCGATCTGCACGAGGCGATCGGTCTCGACCGGCCGCCCGTCGTCCAGGCCACCTCGCTGGCGCTCGCGGGCTACGGGTTCTCGCTCGATCACCGGGTCCGGAAGGCCGGTCTTCCCGCCGTCGCCTTCGCGTACGACGGCAAGCGGCGCGTCTTCGGAGAGGGCGAGCCCGCAGCCGTCGTGAGCGCCGATCGCCCTGTGCTGGTGCGGCTTCTGGCGTCGCAGATGACGAGCGACGAGCGACGAGATCCGGGCGATGGCGTGGGAGGGCGACCCGGCGCCGTACCTGCGGATCCTCCCGGAGTACGGCCCGTCGGTCCGCTGACCTCATGTCTCGGACCCCTTGACAACGAGCGATCCGGGCTCATGTCACGCGTGTGACGGAAGTTCGTTCATTTTGGCCCGAACCCTTCTCAACTGGCTCGTGAATGCTCCACGCTGGGCCCGCCAGTTGGCGAACTTCACCGGCCTCGGGGCCTTCTTTGCTCCCAAGGAGAAGTCGCATGTCCCAGCATCGCCGCCGGCGTCGTCTGACGCCCGCCCCCCACCAGTTCCGGCGCCTCGGCGTCACCGGCCTCGCCGCCGTCGTCGTCGCGGCCGTCTCGACCGTCATCCCGGCCCAGGCCCAGACCACCGTCACCCCGACCGACGCGGGCGACCCGCCCGTCGTACGCGACAGCTCGGTGACGATCAACGTCGACCGCGCGGCCATGCACTACAGCCGCAGCACGAGCTCGGCGAACTACGCCCAGGCCACTGCTTCCGGCGTGGCGCTCACCGGCTGCAAGGGCGACAACCCCGCCGGCACGAACGCCTCGCCGCGCACCACCGTCACGGTGACCGACCCGAACGGCGACACCGTGCTGACGATGCTCTCGCCAGTGCGCGACATGGGGCTCACCGCGACCGGCTTCCTCGGCAACCCGCCGAACCAGCCGACGCCGACGCAGCCCGCGCCCGGCAACAGCAACTACCGCGGCGACTTCGCAGGCAACACCTACCACGGCATGCACGCCGCCCTCGACCTCGACGGCAAGCCCGCCGGCGTCTACACGGTGACGACGACCGACCTCAACACCGTCAAGACCGGCCTCGGCGCCTGTGCCGTGGGCACGCCGGTCGCGTCCGGCACCGGCTTCGGCAACACCATGACGCCCGGGCCGCACGTGACCACCTCGACCTTCGAGTACCGGCCGTGGGCCGTCCAGTTCAAGGACGTCCTGGGCAACGGCGACGTGCGGGCGAACCTGACTCCGTCGGAGTTCCAGTTCAGCGTCGGCGGCACCTCCTCGCCGATCTACGCCGGCGGCACGCAGCAGACGTTCTACGCGCTGCCCGGCGGCTTCGCCCTACCGTCCGACCCGCAGGCATGTGTGAGCGACCCGGCCGGGTGCCTCCCGGCCGCCGCCACCCCCTGCGTGCCGGCGCAGGGCTGCACGCCGCGCGTGATGATGGTCTACCGCCCGGGCAACTCGCCCGACAAGAACGGCCTGGTCGGCGTCTTCGACCTGGAGACCAAGGCGTTCGTCGCCTACGCGACCACCGGCGGCAGGACCCGGACGCTGATGTCGCTCGGTACCGCGAACGACGCGTACTACCACGACATCCTGGCCAAGCTGGCCGCCGGATCCGAGGCCCAGGGCATCGACCTGGCGACGATCCTCGCGACCAAGGTCCAGGTCCGGTCGAACGGCAACCAGCTGTCGCTGAGCCTGCTCAACGGCCTGCAGATCGACCCGACCACCTCGCCGAACGGCGTGCAGATCGCGTCCGACGCGACGGTCCAGGCGGGGGTCGTCCTCGACATCTACAGCTCGCTGCGGCTGACCGGCGGCGCGTGCGCGGCCAACAGCGCGAGCTCGTCGACCGAGCCCGACCGCTACGCGCGGCGTGAGGACAACGGCTACACGGTCACCAAATCGGACCTGCTCCCCGAGGTGCCGGCTGCCGGCCCGCTGGGTGCGCTCGTCGGCGGTCCCGTCTACCACATCACCGGCAAGTTCAACTCCGGCGCGCTCGTCAACACCGCCACCGCGGTGATCGGCGCGGACACGGCCGCGGACGAGCCGAACGGCTACCCGGTGTGGGTCAGCCCGTTCCTCAGTGGGATCCACACCGCGCACCCGCGGACCATGGACTTCCTGGGCACGGGCACCTGGTCGGCGAGCGAGTCGCCGATCCTCTCCGGCTGCCTCGTGGTCGACTTCCTGCTCGGCACCGGCGTCGCCGTCTACAACAACCCGCTGCCGGTCGGCCTCGGCACGATCTTCGACCCGCTGGCGACGCCGAACGCCGGCGCCGAGAAGCTCACCGACGCCGTCAACCAGGCCGTCGACGACGTGATCGGCACCGCGACGTCGAACCCGACGGTGGACTCGCTGCTCACGCAACTCACGGCGCTGCTGCCGCTGTCCTGAGCGGCGCCGCATGACCGGCCAGGCCGGGTGGGACACGCTCCCGCCCGGCCTGTGCCGTTCGGGAGGTCCCGATGGGTAGGGCGGGTGGGGCTCGAACCCACGACCCAAGGATTATGAGTCCTCTGCTCTGACCGACTGAGCTACCGCCCCGTGGGGCTCACCCTAGTGGGGCCAGTGCGCCGACCGGCGCGCACTCCAGCAGTCGCGCGAGACGGTCGGCGGGAGCGGCGCCGTACTGCTCGCGCTCGGGGGGCGTCATCGTCGCGACGCAGCGTCGCCACGCCTCGACCTTGGCGAGCCGGCCGAGCTGGAGGGCGGCGGGGAGGGCGCGGCGCAGGGCCGGGAGCGGGACGACGTCGCTCCAGACCTCGAGCGCGGTGTCGGCGATCCGCCACAGCTGGGGGTCGTCGATGCGCAGGCCGAGGTCGCGGCGGGCGACGGTGAGCGGGACGGTGAGGCCGCCGAGCGGCTCGCCGAGGAGCGCGTCGGCGAAGTCGAGGAAGCGCGGGCCGGTGTCGGTGAGGACGACATTCGGCGGGTGCAGGTCGTTGTGGAGCAGGGTGATCGGAAGGTCGAGCTCGTCGACCTCGTCGGACCAGCGCTCGACGAGCGGCAGCAGGTCTTCGAGCCGGCGGGCGACGCCGGGGTCGAGTCGGCGCGGATCGCCGGGCGGCAGGGCGCCCAGACGACCGACGGCGTCGGCGACGTAGGTGGTGGCGTCGGCGGGGAGGAGCCGGGTGAGCGCCAGCCGGTCGGCGTACGGCGCGACGAGGCGCTGCAGCTCGGCGCCGCTGCGGGCGATCCGGCACCAGGTGGCGACGTCGACGGCCCCCGGACGCTCGGCGAGCGGCGCGCCCACGTCGCCGGTGAGGAGCAGGTCGTGGTCGGGGTCGGCGGCCACCACCGGCACCAGGTACGACGGCGCGAGCCGTGCGAGCTCCGTCATCAGGCGGGCCTCGTGGGCCTGGCCGGGACAGTTCTGCTTCACGTACGACGTCCCCCTGGCCGCGTCGACCCGCCACACCGTCGACCACGGTCGCTGCGCGACGAGCTCCATCCGGAACGGCTCGCCGACGGCCGCGGCGACGAACGCGCGCAGCTCGGCGCGGAACTCGTCCGTCGCCCACACCGCGCTCGTCCACGTCATGTGCGCAGCGTGACCCCACGCCCGCCCTCGGCGCTAGTGGGTTTCGTTCAACCGGACGCTGACCCGGGTGTCGCCGAGAGCGCTCGCGAGCGCGACCGTGCCACCGTGCGCGGACACGATCGCCTGCACCAGCGCTAGCCCCAGACCCACACCGTCGGCGCGGTGGCGGGCCGCGTCACCGCGGGTGAACCGCTCGAACGCCGTACCGATCAGGTCGGGTGGGAAGCCCGGCCCGTCGTCGTGGACGTCGAACCCGTCGGCGCGGACGGTGACCGTGACGGTGGTGCCGGGCGGCGTGTACTTGCGCGCGTTGGCGAGCAGGTTGGTGACGACCTGGTGGAGGCGGCGCTCGTCGCCGGTGACCTCGACCGGCACGCCGTCCGGGGGCATCACGATCCGCCATCGGTGGTCGGGCGCGACCACGCGGGCGTCGTCGACGGACTCGAGCAGCAGCCGGGTCAGGTCGACCGGCTCGGCCTCGAGCGGACGGCCGGCGTCGAGCCGCGCCAGGAGGAGCAGGTCCTCGACCAGCGCGGTCATCCGCGCCGCCTCCTCCTCGACCTTCGCCAGCGCGACGACGGAGGTGTCCGTGTCGCCGCGGCGCCGGGCGAGCTCGGTGTATCCCGCGATCGTGGTCAGCGGCGTGCGCAGCTCGTGCGACGCGTCAGCCACGAACTGCCGGACCTGCTGCTCGCTGCGGTGCCGCGCCGACAGCGACGACTCGACGTGGGCGAGCAGCTGGTTGAGCGCGAGCCCGACCTGCCCGGCCTCGGTGCGCGGGTCGGTCAGCCGCTCGGGAACCCGCTCGGTGACGCCGATGTCGCCCTCGTCGAGCGGGATCTCGGACACCGCGTGGGCGGTCGCGGCGACCTCGGTGAGCGGGCGCAGCTGACGTCGTACGACGGCGGTGCCGGCGAGACCGGCGGCCACGATGCCGAGCAGCGCCAGGACCACCTCGAGCCGCACCAGCGACAGCGTGGCATCGTCGACGCCCTCGGTGGGCAGGCCCGCGACGAGGGTGATCCCGTCGCGCAGGCCGCGGCCCCGCACGACGCGATAGGTGCCGAGGCCGGGCAGCTCGACCGTGCTGGGCTCGGTGCCGGCCTGCTCGAGCACGGCCATGGCGTCGGACCCCAGCACGGTCTGCTCGATGCCGTTGCCGGTGAAGGTGATGACGTCGCCGCGCTGGGCGCCGTTCGCGAAGAGCGCGATCACGCGGCCGTCGGCACCGAAGCGGTCGTCGGGGCCGCCGCCCGGCCCACTGTGGGTCAGGGCGACGACATCGGCGTCGAGCCGGCTGGTCAGCCACCGGTGCATGCCGAGCGTGGTCACCGTCCCGACCAGCAGCGACACCACCGCGACCAGCGCCACCGCGGTGATCACCAGCCGCGACGTGAGCGAGCGCGGGACCAGCCGGTCGAGACGGCCCGTCACCCCACCCAGCTGGCTCATCCGGCTCATCCGGCCGGCTTGAGGACGTAGCCCGCGCCGCGCATGGTGTGGATCATCGGCTCCCGCCCGGCGTCGACCTTCTTGCGCAGGTAGGAGATGTAGAGCTCGACGACATTGGCCTGGCCGCCGAAGTCGTAGTTCCAGACCCGGTCGAGGATCTGCGCCTTGCTGAGCACCCGGCGGGGGTTGCGCATCAGGTAGCGGAGCAGCTCGAACTCGGTCGCGGTCAGGCTGATCTCCTCCCCGGCGCGGGTGACCTCGCGGCTGTCCTCGTCGAGGACCAGGTCGCCGACGACCAGCGTCGAGCGGCTCTGCTCGACGGCGGTGCCGGCGCGGCGGACGAGGGCGCGGAGGCGGGCGACGAGCTCCTCGAGCGAGAACGGCTTGGTGACATAGTCGTCGCCGCCGGCGGTGAGGCCGGCGACCCGGTCCTCGACGGCGTCCCGGGCGGTGAGGAAGAGGACAGGGACCGAGGGGTCGTCGGCGCGGATCCGGCGCAGCACCTCCATGCCGTCGAAGTCCGGCAGCATCATGTCGAGGACGACGACGTCCGGCGCATGGCCGCGCACCGCCGCGACCGCCTGGCTGCCGGTGTGCGCGGTCTCGACCGCCCACCCCTCGTAGCGCAGCGCCATGGCCACCAGCTCGGCGATGTTGACCTCGTCGTCGACGACGAGGGCGCGCAGCGGGGAGCCGTCGGGGCGGGTCGCGGTCTCGGTCATGGCACCAGACTGTGCCAGCAACCTGTGTCTTCCCTGTGCGGTACTTGTGCGTCAGCCCCTGCGCGACGGACCCATGAGCGATCCATCGTCCGCTCACAGACTCCGCACAGGCTGCGGGCGCATCGTGGAGGCATGAGCAACGAGAACGAGTACGACGCTGCCCAGCCGCACCCGCCGGCCGAGCAGGTCTCCGGGGCATCGGCCGACGTACCTGGCGACGTACCTGGCGACGTACCGGCCGACGCACCGGCCGCCGGGCCGGCCGCTCCGCCCCCGCCGTCCGAGCAGCCCCCGACTGCCCCGCCCGCGGCCCCGCTGCCTCCCGCCGCACCGCGGCAGCGCTGGCGCGACCGCGTGTTCGGCTTCCGGTCGGTGGTCGCGGTGGCCCTGGCCGGACTCATCCTCGGCGGCGGCCTCGGTGTTGGCGCCGGGCTGGCGGCCGGAGGCCACCACCGCTGGGACAGCCGCGACGGCCGGCCGGGGTGGATGCACGGTCCGGGCGAGCACCGGTTCCGGGAGTTCCCGGGCGACGGGCCGCCGGGACAGCCCGGTCCGTACGGCCGGTTCGGGCAGGACCAGCCCGACCAGCAGCCCGGCCAGCAGCCCGGAACCGGGAGCGGCGGCGGTCAGACCGGCTAGGCGGGAGCCTGCACGTGCATAATATGTAGACCGGTCTATTCTTGCGTCATGGCATCCAAGGGAGACCTGACCAAGGCACGGCTGGCCGAGTCCATGCTCGAGCTCATCCAGACCAGCGGCTACAGCGGCACGGGGCTGAACGCCGTGATCGACCATGCGTCGGCTCCCAAAGGGTCGATCTACTTCCACTTCCCCGAGGGCAAGGAGGGCCTGGGCGTCGCGGCGGTCGAGCTCGCGGCCCAGCGGTTCGAGACGCTGATCGCCGAGGCAGCCGTCGCTGCGGGCACCCCGGCCGAGGCTGCCCGCAGCGCGATCGAGGCGCTGACGACCATCGTCAGCGAGAGCGACTTCCGGCTGGGCTGCCCGGTCTCGGTGGTCACCTTGGAGATGGGTGCGGAGAGCGAGCGGCTGCGGCAGGCGTGCGCGACCGCGTTCGAGTCGTGGATCTCGCCGACCGCGGCCTTCCTCGAAGCCAGCGGCATCGCCGCGGAGGAGGCTCGATCGCTCGCGACGGTCGTCGTCTCGGCGATCGAGGGGGCGGTCATCGTCTCGCGCGCCCTGCGGAGCACCCAGCCGCTGGCGGCCGCCGCCGACGTCGTGGCCGGGCTCATCGACCAGCGCTGCCAGGCCGCAGGAGGCACGCGGTGACGCCGCGCGCAGCTGCCCGCCACGCCCTGGTCTTCGGTGCTTCGGGACTGATCGGCCGCCATCTGATCCTGACCCTCGCCGCGGCCGGCGCGGAGGTCACCGCGGCGGTTCGGACCGCCGAGTCCGGGGCGCGCATGGAGCGGTGGCTGAGGGAGCACGGCCTGACCCGGAGCATCGGTACGACGATCGTCGACTTCGACGCCGCCGAGATCATCGCCGGCGGACCCGCGGCCTTCGCGGACGTGACCGAGATCCACAACTGCGCAGGGTCCTACCGATTCGGGATGACCGCCGACGAGGCACGCACCGCGAACGTCGGCATCGTCGAGAAGCTGATGGACTTCGCCGCCGGCCTCCCCGACCTGCAGCGCGTCGTCCACGTCTCGGGCTACCGCGTCGGCGGGCAGGACCCGTCGACGATCCCGTGGTCCGACGACCATCGCGCCGCGGAGTACGAGGAGCTGGGCGCCTACGAGGCGTCGAAGGTGGAGTCCGACGCGATCTTCCAGGCCCGAGCCCAGGAGCTCGGAATCCCTTGGACCATCGTCAACCCGTCCAGCGTGATCGGCGACAGCACGACCGGAGAGTCCGACCAGCTCATCGGCCTGGCGACCACCATCGAGCAGATCTGGGACGGCTCCGCCGCCGCGCTGCCCGGAGACGACGCGACCTTCCTCCCGGTCGTCACCGTCGACTACCTGGCGGCGTTCATGGCCGCGGCGGCCGTCGACCCCGCGGCAGTCGGCCAGGCCTACTGGACGCTGGACGACGACACGCCGCCGCTGGCCGACCTGCTCACGCACGTCGGCCGTCACCTCGGCGCGAAGGTCCCGCGCCTGCGGATGCCGGTCGGGGTGATCAAGCGGCTCCCGCTGTGGATCACCAAGGCAGATCTCGAGACGCTCACCTTCCTCTCCGCCGACCGCTACCCGACCGAGTCTGCGATCGAGTTCGCCGACCGCCACGGGATCGCGATGCCCGACGTCCGGGTGTCTCTCGAACGATGGGCCGACCACCTCGCTGCCCATCGCTTCGGTGCCGCCATGGCCGATGACCGACGGTTCGTCGCCGCCGGCGGCCTGCGGACGTTCGAGCTCGGCATGCCCGGATCGAGCCGGCTGATCCTGCCGGGCCTGCCCGTGAACGCCGACACCTGGGCCGCCGTCGCGGCGGGGATCGGCGCCCGCGCCGTCGACCTGCCCGGCCTCGGCCTCAGCGGCGGCACCGGCGTCCAGGACTGGGAGCGGTGGCTGCCGGCCGTGCTGGCGGAGCGGACCGACCTGATCGGCCATTCGATCGGCGCGGCGGCGGCTGTGGTCGCCGCCGACCGGTTCCCCGCGCAGGTGGAGTCCCTCACCCTGGTCGCACCCTTCTTCCTCCAGGCCTCCAGCGGCGCCACGACCCGGATGCGGCCGCTCGTCCGCACCTACCTGCGACACACCGAGCCGGCGCGGCTGTCGCGCCAGCTGACCGGCACGACGGCGGCGGCAGGGGGGCTCGAGTCGAGCGTCGGCGACCTCAAGCGCGGCAGCGCCACCCGGGTGGCCGAGCAGCTCGCGCGTGCGGGGTCGGAGCAGTGGCGTGCCGAGCTGCGCGCGACGCTGGAGCGGTTCGGCGGTCCGGTCCGCATCATCACGGGAAGCGACGACCCGCTCTCTCCCGATGCGGTCGAGCGACTCGCGTCACTCCCGAACGTGGAGCTGATCTCGGTGCCCGGCGCCGGGCATCATCCGCAGCTGACCCACGGCGACGCCCTCGTCGAGCTGCTCAAGGGAGCGATCTCGTGACGACTTCCGACGCAGGCGGCGACCGCTAGGGCCGGTCCCAGCCGTAGGCCGCGCGGATCGCCGTCCAGTAGGCGTCCGTCGCCTCCCGGTTGGACGTCGGCGAGGCGGCGAGGACGTCTGGCAGCGGCATCCGGCACTGCTCGCCCTTGCAGTCCTTGACCTTCAGCCACAGCTCGTCGAGCGCGGCCCGGATCTTGCGATAGGAGCGGTCCCAGTACTTGTTGTGGTCCTCACGCGGGTCGGTGACCAGGTCGTACAGCTCGCCCCCGCCGTTGCGGAAGCGGGTGTAGGAGTAGCGCGAGACGCGCAGCCCGATCGTCGTCCTGACGTCGGTGAAGTCGGGGTCGTCGCCGGGCGAGGTGTTCATCGCCTCCGAGACGATCGGCGTCGCCCAGCCCTGGTCGCCCTGCTCGAGCGTCGGCACCCGGCTGATCCCGTCGGCGGTCCGCGGGGGCTGGGCGTCGGCCATGTCGAGGATCGTGGCCGACAGGTCGACGGTCGAGATCGGGTCGTAGCGCTTCTGCTCGGTGCGCAGCCCCGGCCCGGTCATCAGCAGCGGCACGCGCAGGGACGGCTCGTAGGCCCAGACCTTGGTGAGCTGGAAGCCGTGCTCGCCGATGATCATGCCGTTGTCGGAGGTGAACATCAGGACCGTGTCGTCCCAGGCGCCCGACCGCTTGAGCTCGCGGACCAGCCGGGCGATGTTGCGGTCCATCACCATGACCGCCTCGGCCCGCTGGCGGGTCACGGTCCGCAGCGCGTCGAGCTGGTCGGGCACGTTCAGGTCCTGGGTACGACGCTGTACCGGCCGCGGCTTGTCGCGCCGGTTGAGCTCGAGCGGCTGCCCGGTCCGCGCGACGCCGGCGCCACGGTCGATGACCTTGTCGAACCAGCCCTTCGCCCAGTCCGGGCGGGCCGGCGTCGGGAGCGAGCCCCAGCGGCCGCGCACGCTGCGCGTGGGCCGAGGGTCGTCGGGCTCGGCGGGGCCGCCGTGGTGCGGGGCGACGTAGTTGACGTACATGAAGAAGGGGTCGCGCTGCGCCGCGAACCGGCGCGCCATCGCGACCGAGAAGTCACCGATGACCTTGCTCTGATAGATCCCGCGGTAGCGGTTGTCGATCGTCCCGTTGACGTTGAACGGCGTGTCGAAGTAGTCGTAGGTCTGGCCGTGGAAGCCGGCGTTGCCGGGGTTCTCGACGGCCGCGCGCCAGTCGGTCCAGCCCGGCGGCACGAACCGGTACGACGGCTCGCCGCTCACCTTCGACAGCGCGACGCCGTAGCGGTTGAGGTACTTGCCGACGAAGCCGGTGCGGTAGCCCGCCGCGCTCAGGGACGTCGCGAGCGTGCGCGAGTCGTCGAAGGCGCCGTAGCCGTAGGGCGGGGTGTGCCAGAAGACCTTGTGGTTGTGGGCGTACTCGCCGGTCAGGAAGGAAGCGCGCGCCGGGCAGCACAGCGGGTAGGGCGAGAAGGAGTTCTCGAAGGTCACCCCGTGCCGGGCGATGATCCGCCGGACGTTCGGCGCGAACGCGAGGTCGTCGACGCGCATGTCGTCGGCCATCACCACGACGATATTCGGCTGCTTCGGCAGCTGGGCCGTGGCCTTCGGCTCCGGGGTGCTCTGCGGCGCGGCCTGGCCCGGCCCGCCACCGGGCGTCGTACCGGGCTGCGGACGCGTCTGCGGGTGCGAGTCATCGCCGGAGCGCAGCACCACCAGGGCCACCACGAGGGCCACCACCACCGCCAGCGCGACCGCGCCCGACCTGCCTACGGACGCGCGCATCCGAGCCCTCCCTCACCGTTCACCGGGACACCCTACGTTCGTGATGACGCGGCGGCGGGCTCAACGGTTGCGCGCCGCCCTGCAGGTTCTGCCGATCAGTCTTCGGCGTCCGCGCGGTTGCCGTGGGAACGGCGAAGGGCCTGACCCGCTCACGCGGATCAGGCCCTTCCTCTGCTCCCCCGACTGGACTCGAACCAGTAACCCTTCGATTAACAGTCGAATGCTCTGCCAGTTGAGCTACGGGGGAATGCACCACCCGACCGGCGCCGGTCGAGCGGGGAAACATTAGCAAGAGCGGACCCGCCGCCAGAAATCGCGGGGCGGAACTCACTCGCCGACGTCGGCGCGGGCGGCGGCGAGGGCCTCCTGGACGACGGCGTCGACGGCCGGGTCGGCCGGGTCGAGGCCCTCGTCGTACTCGACGAACCAGGCGAGGTCGCCGTGGGTGCCGGGCGCGCGGCGGGCCAGGATCCGCACCGAGCGGCGGCCGGTGACGGGTACGTGCCGCTGGACGACGATGCTCGCGGTGACCCGCTCGCGGACCAGCTGGAGCAGCCGACCGGCGTCGTCGAGGTGGAGCGTGTGCACCGGCGCCGGCTCGCCGAAGCGGCCGACCTCGACCACGTGCAGGGTCTCGGAGTCGAGGTCCCAGTCGGCGCTCGCAACCTGCTCCCACGGGATCCGCTCGGGCAGGTAGAGCGCGTCGCGGGAGCCGCCGACGAGGTGCTCGCCGGACGCGTCGCGGACCGGCGCCCAGGCGAGCAGGCGCTCCCCCGGGCCGACGGGAAGCTTCGGCCGGTGCGGGACGAGCCTCACGCGCCGCCGCCCACGATCTTCTCGCGCAGCATGCGGCGGTGCTGCTCGAGCGCGGCGAGCTCGCCGAACATCTTGTTGTAGTCGACGGCGTTGTCGAGCGGGTTGGTGCGCTGGAGGCGGGCCTTCACGTCGTCGATCCTGCGGAGCACGGTGAGCTCCTGGAGCCGGTTGACGTGGAGGGCCACGTAGCCGGCATCGATCTCCTTGGAGATCGGGATCGGCTCGACGGCCAGCGCGCTGACCAGCGACGACACGGCCGGCTCGGTCGCCGCGTCGCGCAGCTTGGCCACCCAGCCCGGGTCGTTCTGGCCGGCGACCGTGCCGCCCGCAGCGGCGATGAGGTCCCACACCGCGCGATAGGTCGGGTGGGTGAAGTCGTTGCTGCCGATGTCGGCGGTGGTGCGGCCGACGGCGAGCGGGTGCTGGAGCACCACCTTGAGCGTCTCGCGCTCGAGGACGAACCGCGGGTCGCGCAGGTCGGGGACGTTGGAGCGGGCCGGCGCGGCGACCGGACGCGCCTCGGCCTGCTCGCCCCGGCGGCCGCGGTTGGCGACGCGTCGTACCTCGGCCTGGACCTCGGTCGGGTCGACGCCGGTCAGCGCCGCGATCTCGCGGGCGTAGGAGCTGTTGACGACCGACTGGTCACGGCTGCTGAGGACCAGCTTGGCCGCCTCGCGTACGGCGGACATCCGGCCGTCGGCCCGGTCGAGGTCGAACTGGCGGACCACGTTGCCGAGCACGAACCGGTAGAGCGGCTGGCGGGTCGCGACCAGCTCGCGGACCGCGGCGTCGCCCTGCTGCATGCGCAGCTCGCACGGGTCGAGCCCGTCGGGGGCGACCGCGACATAGGTCTGGGACACGAAGCGCTGGTCGCCGGCGAACGTCTTGAGCGCCGCCTTCTGGCCCGCCTCGTCGCCGTCGAAGGTGAAGATCACCTCGCCGCCGAACTGGCGGTGGTCGTCGAGGAAGCGGCGCAGCACCCGGGCGTGGTCGTCGCCGAACGCCGTACCGCAGGTGGCGACGGCGGTCGTGACGCCGGCCAGGTGACAGGCCATCACGTCGGTGTAGCCCTCGACGACGACGGCCTGGGAGGTGAGCGCGATCTGCTTGCGCGCCTGGTCGATGCCGTAGAGGACCTGGCTCTTCTTGTAGATCGGGCTCTCGGGGGTGTTGAGGTACTTGGCCTCGATCCGGTCGTCGTCGAACAGCCGGCGCGCCCCGAAGCCGATGGTGTCGCCATTGGTCTCGCGGATCGGCCACATCAGCCGGCCACGGAAGCGGTCGTAGAGCGAGCGGCCCATCGCGACCAGACCGGCGGCGACGACCTCCTCGCGACTGAACTTGCGCCCGCTCAGGTGGCGCCACAGCGCCTCCCCGTCGCGCGGCGAGAAGCCGACGCCGAAGGTCAGCGCGGCGTTCTGGTCGAAGCCGCGCTCGGCGAGGAACGTCCGGGCGGCCAGCGCGTCGGGCGAGCCGAGCTGCTCGGCGTAGAACTCCTGGGCGACCGCGTGCGCCTCGACCATCCGCCGGCGCTGCGGCCCCTTGGGGCGCTGCTCGTCGGAGCCCTCCTCGCGACGCAGCTGGATGCCGTACTTGTCGGCCATCCGCTCGACGGCCTCGCCGAACGTCAGGCCGTCGATCTTCATCAGGAAGGTGAAGATGTCACCGCCTTCCTGACAGCCGAAACAATGGAAGAATCCGCGGCTCGGCGTGACGTGGAAGGACGGCGACTTCTCGTCGTGGAAGGGGCACAGCCCCTTCAGCGACCCGCCGCCGGCGTTGCGGAGCGTGACGTAGCCCGACACCACCTCGTCGATCCGGGCCTTCTCCCGGACCGCGGCGATGTCCTCGTCACGAATCCGGCCGGCCACAAACCGATCCTACTGAGCACTGCGCAGTGATGACGCAGCGCCTGCGCAGCACCTGTGCAGCACCTGTGCAGCACCTGTGCAGCAGCCCGGCCCAGGGTTCTCCTGCAGTCTTGGCGAACCCTCCACTAGTCTCCCCCGTGACCTTTGTCCCGGTTGCGTCGTTGCAGACGCGGGGAGGACCGCACGAAGGGGTCATGGGGATGGACGTCCGGGGAGGGACCGAGCATGGAGCAGGAGTCTGCGCGCAGCCGCGCCAGCTGGCCGGTGACGCTGGTCGTGCTGCTCTTCGCGATCTCCGCCCTGGTCCTCGTGCTCAAGGACGGCGGCGGCAAGACCGCCCCGGAGCCGGCCTCCTCGCCCACGGCGAAGCTCGACCTCACGTCACTGCCGATGAGCTCGACGACAGCCACGATCAAGGCCGCGCCGAAGGACCCGCGTCCCACGAAGGTCCCCAAGGGCACCGTGGTGCACCCCAAACGGGTCATCCCCCTGTACGACGCCCCGGACGGCAAGGCCTTCGCGAAGATCGGGCCGAAGCAGTTCGGCGACACCTGGCTGCCGGTGATCACCCGCAACCGCGACTGGGTGCAGGTGCTGCTCCCGTCGAAGCCGAACGGCTCGACCGGGTGGCTGCGCTCCTCGGAGCTGTCCGAGGCCAACAGCCGGTTCCTCGTCGTCGTCCATCTCGGCGCGCGCACGCTGGAGCTGGTCGAGGACGGCCAGCCGGTCGGCATCTGGACCGTGGCCATCGGCGCCGCGGCGACGCCGACGCCGGTCGGCCGCACCTTCGTGCTCGGGCAGATCGTCGACGACAAGCAGCCGTTCTCGCCGGTCATCCTGCCGCTGGGCAGCCACAGCGACACCCTCGACTCCTACGGCGGCGGCCCCGGCACGGTGGCCCTGCACGGATGGACCGACCCGGCCGTCTTCGGCAAGGCGGTCAGTCACGGCTGCGTGCGGGTGCCCGATGACGCGCTCGCCCTCCTCCGGACCGTACCCATCGGCACCCCCGTCATGGTCGACCAGGCCTGACTCCCCCACGGCCGACAAGTGATGAAGATGAAGGGAACCCCCATGAAGATCAAGCGGCACCTGGCCCCGGTGGCCGGCGCGCTCCTGTTGGTGACGGGTGGCGCGTCGATCGCGCTGCTCGGTGGCGGCGAGGCCACTGCGGCCGGTACGCCGTCCTCGGCGTTCGGCCTCGAGCTCAACATCGCCGGCAACACCGCACTGGACCGGACGCCGTCCGTGGTCTCCACCGACGGCAAGCCCGTCACGGACTCCCTCGTCGACCTCCCCGTCGCCCCGCTGCTCGACGGCGGTCTCGTCGTCGCGTCCGCGCAGAACGGCTCCGCCTCGGCCAAGGTCACCGGCCTCGGCGTCGGCCAGGACCTGCTCAACACCCTCGGCCTGTCCGGCGCCACCACCAAGCCGCTCGTCGACGCGTGCAAGCAGATCACCGATGCGCTCGCCCCCGTCGGCGGCGTCACCGGCACGATCAACGACACCCTGCTCAAGGGCCTCGACGACGCGCTGACCCAGATCGGCAACGCGACGTCCGGCACCGGCCTCGACCTGAGCGCGCTCGGCGCCCTCAAGCTCGACAAGCTGCTCCCGACCCAGCTCGACGGCCTGTGCGAGGTCCTCTCCGGCAAGCTCAAGCTGGTCGGCGCCGACTCCGTCGTCGCCGAGTGCAACGGCAAGACCGGCACGGTCACCGTCGCGGGCCTCAAGGCGCTCGGCCTGCCGGTCGAGATCGGCACCGACGCGGTCAACAAGAAGGTCGAGATCCCCGGCCTCCTCAACCTGACCATCAACCGGCAGACCGCCAACGCCGACGGCACCTTCACCGTCGACGCGCTCTACCTCAACCTCCTCGGCCAGGTCGAGCTGACCGTCTCGTCCGCGACCTGCGGCAACGTGACCAGCGGCGAGATCGACCCGAGCGACGCGCCGTCCCCGACGCCCGTCGAGTCGCACGTCCCGGTCACCGGCTGACCTGACGACACCGTCGGCATCCGACCGG
>NZ_BAABAC010000035.1:0-89951 GCF_039537225.1 Nocardioides ginsengisoli | reverse complement strand
CGTCGTTTTCGGGTCAGCGGCACAGGCGGGTGTGCCAGGCCACAGCACTGGCGTCGGTGAGCGAGGCGACCTGGTCGATGACGACCCGGGTGCGCCCGGCGTCGTCGGCGGCGGCCCGCCAGTCGGCGGCGAAGGTCTCGTCGAGCGCGTCGCTCCCCCGGTCGAGCAGCACGCCGACGAGCTCGGCGATCAGCTCGCGCTGGCGTCCGAGCAGCGCCACCCGGCTCGCGTCCTGCATGACGTAGTGGGCGGCGATCCCCTTGAGGACGGTGATCTCGGCCCACGTGTCGGCGGGGATCACCAGGTCGGCGGCGTAGCGGACGAAGGGCCCCTCGGAGCCGGCGAAGGTCGCCTGCTGGACCGCGCCGCAGAAGCGGCCGATCAGGTCGCTGGTGAGGTTCTTGAGGGCGGCGAGGCTGCCGCGGCGGCCGTCGTACGGCGCCCGGGGCCAGCTGCCGACCGCCCGGAGCCGGTCGAGGACGTCGTCGAGCTCGGCGTCGGTGGCGTCGGGGAGGTACCACGCCCGGACCGTCTCCCACACCGCCGCCGGCTCGAGCCTGGTCAGGTCGACCTTGCCGGCGACCGTGCCGTCCTCGACGTCGTGGACGGAGTAGGCGACGTCGTCGGCGAGGTCCATCACCTGGGCCTCGACGCAGCGCCGGGCCGTGGGCGCGCCGGCGCGCAGCCAGGCGAACGCGGGCCGGTCGTCGTCGTAGACACCGAACTTGGGGCCGTCGGCCTCATCCGCGCCCCACGGGTACTTGGTGCACGCGTCGAGGGTCGCGCGGGTGAGGTTGAGGCCCGCGTCGGGCGTCTTCGCCTCGAGCCGGGTCAGCAGCCGCAGGGTCTGGGCGTTGCCCTCGAACCCGCCGATGTCGCCCGCGAGCGCGTGCAGCGCCCGCTCGCCGTTGTGGCCGAACGGCGGGTGGCCGAGGTCGTGCGCGAGCGCCGCCGTCTCGGTGATGTCGGGATGGGTGCCGAGCGCCCGCGACAGGTCGCGCGCGATCTGGGCGACCTCGAGGCTGTGGGTGAGCCGGTTGCGGACGAAGTCGTCGCTCTGCGGCCCCACCACCTGCGTCTTCGCCGCCAGCCGCCGGAAGGACGCCGCGTGCACCACCCGCGCCCGGTCGCGCTCGAACGGCAGCCGTTCCGGCGCCTCGACCCGCTTCGGCGGCTCGGGCACGATCCGCTCGCGCGCGTGCGCGTCGTACCGCTGCTCGACGGGGTCCATGCCGGCGACCCTATCGGCGCGACGTGGCGGGCGTGGACTGACAGGATCGAAGCCGTGGACAGCATCGAGATCGTCCCCGTCGACGACCGCCCCCGCTTCCGCGTCTGCCTGCACGACAGTCGACCCCCACTGACCGTCAACGGACCGGAGTGGCCCGAACGGCGTCAGTAGACCGACACGTGCACGTGGTCGTAGTGGTTGGCCGTGGTCGAGCCACGGTTCGGCATGCCCCGCCAGCCCTCGCTGGAGCGCTCCACCGACCAGATCTTCTGCGAGAAGATGATGTAGGAGACCCCGAAGGCGGCGTAGTTCTTGCGCACGAACTCCGCGATCTGCCAGCCCCGGGCGCCCGACGTCATGATGTCGACGGCGTGGCCGGTCTCGTGGTCGCCGGAGATCGAGGCGCCGCGGAAGGTGCCGTAGGTGGTGACCTCGGGGAAGGCGGCGCAGACGGCCTCGTGGATCTTCTTGATGCCCTCGGCCACGCCCGAGGGCACGGTGGTGCCGTTGGTGCAGGCGCCGCCGAGGACGGCGGGCTTCTCGGACGTGAAGTAGCCGTCGCTGACCCAGCGGGAGGCGCCCTTGACGACGATCTCGGCGCGGCCGGCGTAGCGGCGGCCGGTGAGCAGGACCTTGTCGCCCGCGGCGAGCTCGCCGACCTGCTTGGCCGCCTTGTCGGGGCGGGTCCACAGGTTGAGGGCGGAGGTGATCCAGCGTTGCGTGTCGGCGTTCTTGACGGCGCGGGCGACGTTGTCGTCGGCCATCAGGCGGTCGAGCTGGGTGGCTACGGCGTCGGCGGACCGGTTGGCGCTGCGGGAGATCACGGGGATCTCGCGGGGCGCCTTGTCGCCGATCGAGCCGCTGGAGCCGCCGGAGACGGCAGGAGTGCGGTCGATGGCGGCCAGGTCGGCGGCCGGGTCGGAGGACGTGAGGACGCCGGTCGAGACCACTGCGGTGGTCGCCAGAGCGGCGAGTGAGCCGGCCAGGAGGGCGACTCGGGGCGTACGTCGCGCGGTTTCCCGCTTGTGGCTGGTGGCCACGCGCTGATTCCTTTGCTGTCGCTTACAGATTCATCCCGAGAGAGCTTCGACCTGCGCCGAAGCATCCAGGGAGTAGAGCACAGCGATCAAGACTTCAACCAATTGGTGAGACTGCTCCGCAGGTGAGCCCGCTCACCCGCCGGTGGTCTCGTCGACGTCCTCGAGCAGGCTGGCGCCGCCTTCGCAGAGGCCGTCGGTGTCGTCGAGCCAGCCCTCCGGGAGCACCACCTTGCCGCGCGGGGCGCCCTGCCGGCCGCGGGGCGCGCCCAGCTCGGAGCGCGGGAACGGCTCGTCGGGGTCGAGCTTCTCGATCAGCCGGTCGAGGCTCGCCAGCGAGTCGACCAGGCCCAACGAACGACGCAGCTCGCCGCCGGCGCGGAAGCCCTTGAGATACCAGGTGACGTGCTTGCGGAACTCCTTGCAGCCCCGCTCCTCCCCCATGTGCTCGCTGAGCAGCTCGGCGTGCCGTCGCATCATCACCGTCACCTCGCCGAGGCGGGGCAGCTGGGTCTCGTAGCGCGCGACGACGCCGCGGCCGAGACCGCCGTTCTCGGGGTCGAAGGCGGCGGCGAGGTCGCGGAACAGCCAGGGGCGGCCCAGGCAGCCGCGCCCGACGACGACGCCCGCGACCCCGGTCTGCTCGACCATCTTGATCGCGTCGTCGGCCTCCCAGATGTCGCCGTTGCCGAGCACCGGGATGGTGACGTGGTCGACCAGCTCGGCGATCGCGTCCCAGTCGGCGAAGCCGGAGTAGGCCTGCGCGACGGTGCGGCCGTGCAGCGCGATCGCGGCGACGCCGGTCTCCTCGGCGATCCGGCCGGCGTCGAGGTAGGTGAGGTGGTCGTCGTCGAGTCCCTTGCGGGTCTTCATCGTCACCGGCACGTCGTACGGCGCCGCGGCGGCCACCGCCTCCTCGAGGATCCGCCCGAGCAGGTTCCGCTTCCACGGCAGCGCGCCACCCCCGCCCTTGCGGGTGACCTTGGGCACCGGGCAGCCGAAGTTGAGGTCGACGTGGGCTACGCCGTAGTCCTCGCAGAGGATCTTGGTGGCCTCGCCGACGTACTTCGGGTCGGTGCCGTAGAGCTGCACCGAGCGGATCTTCTCGAGCTCGTCGAAGACGAGCATGCGCTTCGTCGTCTCGTCGCCCTCGACCAGCCCGCGGCTGGTGATCATCTCGCAGACGTAGAGCCCGGCGCCGTACTCGGCGCAGAGCCGGCGGTAGGCGGCGTTGGTGATGCCCGCCATCGGCGCCAGCACCACCGGAGTGGGAACCTCGAGGGACCCGAGTCGGAGGTTCACGACGCCTTGCCCTTCTTGCCGGGCTTGCCGGCCTTGCCGGCCTTCCCGGTCTTGCCGGGCTTGCCAGGGCTCACCTTGCTCACCGGTCCGGCCCAGGCGACCGGCTTCAGCCCGCCCGGCGGCTGGAAGAGCACCGACTCGAGCGCGTGGTCGGGTGCCATGAAGTAGACCTGGCACACCTCCGCGCTCTGGCCTTGGGCGAGCGTGTCGGGCAGCGCGTCGCCGTCGCAGGAGGGCAGCTGCGCCTTGGTGTAGAAGTTGGGCGCCTCGAGCGTGCTGCCGTCGTTGCCCCACAGCGCGGTGGCGAGCTGGTGGCGCCCGACGCCGCGGATGCCGAGGTTGGTGGCCTTGACCCGCACGAAGTACGGCGTCCGCGCGGCCGTCGTCGCGTCGATATTCCAGCCGCCGAACGACTGCTGGAAGGACGTCCGCTCGATCCGCTCGACGCTCAGCCGGACCACCAGCGGCAGCCCGTTCTGGTCGGCCTGGTAGGCGACCACCCCCTGCTCACCGAGCGCGAGCTGCGTGCCCGGCTCGGTGAGGGTGACGCCGTCGGGCACCGGCAGGTACGACGACGGCGCCGCCGAGGCGGAGGCGCCGGCACTCGGCGCGGCCGCCGGCTTGTCGTCCGATCCGCACGCCGACAGCCCGGCGGCCGCCACGAGGGTGGCCACCGGGACGGCGAGGGACCGGACGCTCAGCATCCGACGAGCCGCTCGGCGAAGTAGGAGGTGAGCTTGTCGAGGGCCACCCGCTCCTGGGACATGGTGTCCCGCTCGCGGACGGTGACCGCGTGGTCCTCGAGGGTGTCGAAGTCGACCGTGACGCAGAACGGCGTACCGATCTCGTCCTGGCGGCGGTAGCGGCGGCCGATCGCGCCGGAGTCGTCGAAGTCGACGTTCCAGGCGCGGCGCAGCTCGGTGGCGACGTCCTTGGCCTTCGGCGACAGGTCGGCGTTGCGCGAGAGCGGGAGCACGGCGACCTTGACCGGCGCCAGGCGCGGGTCGAGGCGGAGCACGACGCGCTTGTCGACGCCGCCCTTGGTGTTCGGCGCCTCGTCCTCGTGGTAGCCGTCGACGAGGAAGGTCATCAGGCTGCGCGAGAGGCCCGCGGCCGGCTCGATGACGTAGGGCACGTAGCGCTCGTTGTTGGCCTGGTCGAAGTACGACAGGTCGGTGCCGGAGTGCTGGGAGTGCGTCGACAGGTCGAAGTCGGTGCGGTTGGCGATGCCCTCGAGCTCACCCCACTCGGAGCCGGCGAAGTTGAAGCGGTACTCGATGTCGACGGTGCGCTTCGAGTAGTGCGACAGCTTCTCCTTCGCGTGCTCGTAGTGGCGCAGGTTGTCGGGGTTGATGCCGAGGTCGGTGTACCAGGCGGTGCGGGTGTCGATCCAGTACTGGTGCCAGTCCTCGTCCTCACCCGGCTTGACGAAGAACTCCATCTCCATCTGCTCGAACTCGCGGGTGCGGAAGATGAAGTTGCCCGGCGTGATCTCGTTGCGGAAGCTCTTGCCGATCTGCGCGATGCCGAACGGGGGCTTCATCCGCTGCGAGGTCACCACGTTGGCGAAGTTGAGGAAGATGCCCTGCGCGGTCTCGGGGCGCAGGTAGTGCAGGCCGGACTCGTCCTCGATGACGCCCAGGTAGGTCTTGAGCAGGCCGGAGAACTGACGCGGCTCGGTCCAGGCGCCCCGCGTGCCGCAGTTGGGGCAGGCGATGTCGGACATCGGGACGGCGTCGGGGTCGTCGAGACCCTTCTTCTCCGCGTACGCCTCCTGCAGGTGGTCGGCGCGGAACCGCTTGTGGCACGACTGGCACTCGGTGAGCGGGTCGGTGAACGTCGCGACGTGGCCCGACGCCTCCCAGGTCTGCCGCGGCAGGATCACGCTGGAGTCGAGGCCGACGACGTCGTCGCGGCTCTGGACCATCGAGCGCCACCACTGACGCTTGATGTTCTCCTTGAGCTCGACGCCGAGCGGGCCGTAGTCCCATGCGGAGCGGGTGCCTCCGTAGATCTCGCCACAGGGGTAGACGAAGCCTCGCCGCTTCGCGAGGGAGACGACCTGGTCGACGGTGGACGGGGGCGGCTTGGCCACAGGGAATCCTTATGGGACGAGCCCGGCTGGCTGCCGGGCGGCAAGTTGGACGACGGCGCGCGGGTGCGCGAAGCAAAGCCCTAGGTTACGCGAGCGTCCGCGACGTTCAGCACTCCGCCGGGCTCGACCACCTCGTAGGCGCCCGGCTCGTCGATGGCGCGGCTCAGCACGGGCACGCCGTGCAGCTTGAGGTCGTACGACGACAGCGCGCGCCGGTAGGCCCCGACGTGCTCCCAGCGGGTGGTGAGCACCCACAGGTCGGGGTCGTCGACATTGCGGCCGAGCCACCCGTCGACGTACCCGCGCTGCTCGGCGAGCAGCGCGTGGACGCGTTCGAGGTCGGCCTGGAGCCCCGCGGGGTCCGCCCCCGCGCGGAAGCGGTTGACGACGAGCACGGCGCGCTCCGGCTCAGTCGCGGGTCAGAGCTTGGGGAACCAGAGCGCGATCTCGCGCTCGGCCGACTCGGGCGAGTCGGAGCCGTGGACGAGGTTCTCGCGGTTGGACAGCGAGAGGTCGCCGCGGATGGTGCCCGGCGCGGCCTTGCGGCCGTCGGTGGCGCCGTTGAGCGCGCGGACGACCTCGATCGCCTCGTCACCCTCGAGCACCAGCGCGACGAGCGGACCGCTGGTCACGAAGGTGCGCAGCGGCGGGTAGAAGTCGCGCTCGACGTGCTCGGCGTAGTGGGCGTCGGCCATGCTCGCGTCGATGTGGCGGTGCTCCATGGCGACGATGCTCAGGCCCTTGGCCTCGAACCGGCCCAGCACCGTGCCGACCAGGCCGCGGCGGACGGCGTCGGGCTTGAGGAGGACGAGAGTGCGTTGAGTCACGCGGGTGACCCTAGCCTGAGCGCACCCCGACCGCCTCAGCGCCGGTCGAGCGAGCGGGTGATGACGTTGTTGGCGGAACGCTGGAAGCCGCGCACGATCGCGTCGAGCGTGAGCCGGCGCAGCGTGCTGATCGTGGCCTCGAGCTGCTCGGCGTCCTCGCGGGAGTGGCTGCGCTGGCGGCGCCACGGGCCGACCACGTCGTCGTGCAGGACGGCGGTCAGCTCCTCGGCGAGCGCGGTCATGTGTCGCTCGATGGCCTCGCCGGCCGCGCGCATGCCCGCGATCGGGATGTCGACCTCGAGCAGCTCGACGGCGACGTCGAAGCCGTGCACCGACGTGAACCGGACGCCGCCGCGGTCGTCGGTCACCCGCCGGAGCAGGCCGAACTCCTCGATCAGCGCGACGTCGTCGTCGGACAGCTTGCGCCCGGCGTGCTGGTCGAGCTGCTTGCGGGTGAGCCGCTCGGGCTCCCCCACCGTCCAGGAGGTCAGCATCGCGCGCTGGACGGCGAGGTCCTCGACGCCGGCGTCGGCGGGCAGCGAGGCGAGGTAGCGCTCGATGGCCTGCAGCGTGAAGCCGTGCTCCTGCAGCGCGCGGATCATCTCCAGCCGGGCGAGGTGGGTGTCGTCGTACCAGGCCATCCGGCCGCGCCGGGCCGGCGGCGGGAGCAGCCCGAGACTGGCGTAGTAGCGCGTGGTCCGCACCGTCAGCCCGGCCGCGGCGGCGAGCTCGTCGATCGTCCGCAGACCTTCGGCGTGACGAGGCTCCCCCTCCGAGACTGCACTCATGACTGTCACAGTACCGCTGTCATTTCACCGGCGCAACGCGGGGATTGACCTGAGGGTCGACGTAGGGCACATCGAGAGGGAGAGTGCTGGTGTGACAGTTCTACTGTCATTCTTGAACAGTCAAGGCGTGGGAGCTGCTGCCGGTCGAGTGGCGCGGAGTCGGAGGAGCTCACGCCGACGCTGAAGCTGAAGCGCCGGGTCGTGCACGCGAAGTACGCCGACGTGCAGGAGCGGCTCTACGGCGGAGTCTCCTGGTCTCACCCGGCACATCTGTGCTGCTCATCCGCGCGAATCGCGACCGATCTGCCGGGTGAGACAGGCTTAGGCGGCGAGCCCACCCACCTCGGCGGCGAGCGCCGGCGCCAGGTCGCCACGCGGCGCGACGATCACCTCGCCGAGCCCGAGCCAGCCGGCGAGCCGGTCGAGCTCGAGCGCCAGCTCGCCCGCGGTCTCGGCGGGAGCGTGCCCCTCGGACCACGCCGACTGCACCAGCAGCCGAGACGTCGCCCGGTCGGCCTTCAGGTCGACCCGGGCGACGATCCGGTCGCCGAGCAGGAACGGCAGGACGTAGTAGCCGTGCACCCGCTGGTCGGCCGGGACGTAGATCTCGATCCGGTAGTGGAAGTCGAACAGCGCCTCGGCCCGCGCCCGCTCCCACACCACCGGGTCGAACGGGCTGAGCACCGTGCGCGCCCCGACCCGGCGCGGCAGCCGCGCCTGCGGGTGGAGGTAGGCCGGACGGCGCCAGCCCTGCACCTGGACCGGCTCGAACTCACCCGCCGCGACCAGCGCGTCGATCGCCGGCTTCGCCTCGCCGATCCGGAGCCGGTAGTAGTCGGCGAGGTCCTGCGCGGTGCCGACGCCGTGGGAGCGGGCGGCGCGGCGGATCAGCTCGACGTGGGCGTCGGCGGCCGTCATCGGCGGGGCGTCGAGGACCGAGGCGGGCAACACGCGCTCGGGGACGTCGTACCGGATCTCGAACTGGGAGTTGCGGTCGGCGATCGCCAGCTCGCCGGTCATGTAGAGGTAGTCGAGCATCCGGCGGGTGCGCGACCAGTTCCAGCCCCAGTGCTCCTTCTTGCGCGGCAGCCCGTCGTCGAGCTCGCGCGCCGTGCTCGCCCCGCGCTCGGCGATCTCGGCCAGCAGCGCCTTCTCGAGGTCGTCGCCCTCCTCGACCGTGAACCACTTGCCGCGCCGCGCCCGGTAGTCGTCCATCCGGTGCCGCATCGCCGGCCACAGCTCGACCGGCATGTAGGCCTGGACGTGCGCCCAGTACTCCACCACCCGCCGCTCGCGCCGACCCGACCCCGCCCGCCGCAGCAGGTCGACGTCATAGGCGCCCATCCGTGCATACAGCGGCATGTAGTGCGCCCGCTGTAGGACGTTGACGCTGTCGACCTGCAGCACCCCGGTGCGGGTCAGGGCGCGGTCGAACGTCCGCAGCGTGGGTACGGCGTGCGGCGGGTCGAGGAATCCCTGCGCCGCCAGCGCGATCCGGCGGGCCTGCGCGAGGGACAGCGACTGCGTGGTGGGCACGGGCTCACCCTAGAAGCCACCGCCGACAGCCGGGCTCGACCGCGCGTGCGCGCTCGCGACAGGGCTAGTGCGCGAGGAACGAGCAGACCTCGTCGGCCGACGCGCGACGATGCCGGCCCGGAGCCGCAGCGAGCGACGAAGGAGCGACCGGAGGCGCAGGGAGGCACCGTTGCGCGTGCCGACCCGCGGGCCGCCCGGCGGCCTCGCACTCAGTAGACCTCGACCGCGTGCGCGGCAGCGCGGCGCGAGGAACGAGCGAGTCTCGTCGGCCGACGCGCGACGATGCCGGCCCGGAGCCGCAGCGAGCGACGAAGGAGCGACCGGAGGCGCAGGGAGGCACCGTTGCGCGTGCCGACCCGCGGGTCGCCCGGCGGGCTCGCACTGCGCCCACCTCGACCGCGTGCGCGGCAGCGCGGCGCGAGGAACGAGCGACGCGCTCGCGCCATCCGAGCTAGTCCAGCTCGACGAGCTTGGCGCGGACGGCGTACATGACCGCCTCCATCCGGGAGTGCAGCTGGAGCTTCTCCAAGATGTTGCGGACGTGGTTCTTCACGGTGTTCTCGCTGATCGCGAGGTTGGCCGCCACGTCACGGTTGCTGAGACCGCGGGCGACGAGCCGGAGCACCTCGAGCTCGCGCTCGGTGAGCTTGAGCGCGGGACCTGCCGAGCGCTCCGGCTTCGCCATCGTCTTGAACTCGTCGATGAGCTTGGCGGCCATCGACGGGCTGATCAGCGACTGTCCGTCGGCGACCACGCGGATGCCCTGGGCCACCTCCTCGATGGAGGAGTCCTTGAGGAGGTAGCCCGAGGCACCGCTCTTGACTGCTTCGTAGAGATCGGCCTCGTCGTCGGAGACGGTCAGCATGATGATCTTCGTCATCGGGACCGCCTCCTTGATCGCGACGCACGCCTCGATACCCGACTGCTTGGGCATCCGTACGTCGAGCAGGACGACGTCCGGCACGCTGCTGACGACGAGCGTGACGCCGTCGGCGCCGTTGCTCGCCTCGCCCACGACCTCGATGCCGTCCTCGATGCCCAACAGCATGGTCAGGCCTCGACGAAACAGCTCCTGGTCGTCGACCACCACTACGCGTACCGGTTCGCTCACAGGGTGTCCCATCCCCGCCGCTGCCGGTGGAATCCCACTCGCCACAGCGGCATCATGACACGACTTGCCCGCATCGATCCGGTCTAGGCCGCTCCGTATCAGTCCTGGCGCTCTCCCACGTCGAGCGAGATGACGCCGTAGTCGTAGCCCCGGCGGCGGTAGACGACGGCCGGGCGCTCGCTCTCCTTGTCGACGAACAGGTAGAAGTCGTGGCCCACGAGCTCCATCTCGTAGAGGGCCTGGTCGAGGGTCATCGGGGCGGCCGGGTGGGTCTTCTCGCGGACCACGAGCGGGCCGTCGCCGGTGACCGTGATCGGTCCGACCTGGCGCTCGATGGCGCCCTCGGAGTCCCTCTCGTCCGCTTCGCCGTTGGGGTCGACCGCGGAGAGGGCCTGGCCGACCGAGACCGGCGTACGCCGTCCGCGGTGCACCCGCCGGCGGTCGGCGGCCTTGCGCATCTGCGCCGCCATCTTGTCGAGGGCCAGGTCGAGCGCCCCCATCTTGTCCTCGGCCGCGGCCTCGGCGCGGATCACCGGTCCCTTCGAATACGCGGTGAGCTCCACATGAACGGAATGGTCGTGCTGGCGCGGGTTGGATTCGGGTTCGACCTCCACATGAACCCGGATGATCCGGTGATCGTGCTTCTCCAGCTTGGTGAGCTTCTCGGCAGCGTGAGCCCGGAACCGGTCCGAGATCTCGCAGTGCCGTCCAGTGACCACAACGTCCATCAGATACCTCCAAGGGGATTCGGTGTGATGGGTTCTCCTGCCCATGGCAGGACGTCGATGGCGGCCGCGTACGGCCGATGAGAGGGAGTCCGCCCGGCCGACCTGGTCTTCGCCCCCACACTCGCCTGCTGAGGCTCCCGCAGCTCTTTGCCACTACTGACCTTCTCCCGGAGTCGGACGTATCTGACGTCCGGTCCGAGGCAGGACTTACGACTAAGCCGCACCGTGCTCACCGACCCGAGGGCCGGCTTACGTGGGCCGTTTCGCCTGCGACTGGCATCGGCTTGCCGCACCTGACTGGGCTCGCGCCCGGCCTGGGCGACGCAACCACGGACCCGGGCGGACTCCATGACCAGACGTTAGTCCGTCGGTGGTGACGACGAAACCCTTCACCCGAAGTTCGGACGCGGGACCTTGCGCCGGGTCGCGGCCACGGTGGCGCCGGCGAGCACCGACACGCCGACGGCCTCCAGTGCGCGCTGGGCCTCGCGCAGTGTCGCCCCCGTCGTGAGTACGTCGTCGCAGACGATCACGTGCGCCCGTGGCCACCGCTCCCCCGCCCGCCGTACGGCGTCCGCCGGAGCGTGCATCGTCCACGTCTGGTTGCGCGCCCGGGCCGCCGCGTCGAGCCCCGCCTGGTCGACCACCGCCACGCCCCGCCGCGCCCGCACCAGCCGCACCGCATGGACCGGCCGGCCCTCGCGGCGCAGCACCCGCGCCGCGACCCGCACCATCGCGAGCGTCGGGTCGTGACCGCGCTGGCGCACCGCCGCCGGGCGCGACGGGACCGGCACGAGCAGCACCGCCCCATCCCTCGCCGCCCCGCCCGCCGCCGCACCCACACCCATGCCGAGGCCGTGGTCGAGCGCCGCCACCACCGACCGGGCCAGCAGCCGCCCGAGCGGCCGGGTCAGGGCCGTCGCCCGATGCTCCTTGTGGGCCAGCACCAGCCCCCGCAGGGTGCCGTCGTAGTCGCCCACCGCGAGGGTCGGCGCCAGCCCCGCCGGCGGCGGCGACGGCCCGTGCGGCGAGGCCTCGGCGGGCAGCTCCGACCAGCACGCCGGGCAGAGCGCGCGCCCCGGTCGCGCGCAGCCGACGCACGCCGACCCGAGGAGGAGGTCGACGTAGCCGTCGCGGAGGGTGAGAGCTGCCACGGCTCCAGCACACCAGTGGCGCGGCCGTGGGCGAAGCGGCTCCCGGCGCCTGTGGACGGCCGGCTGTGGAGAACCCGCCCTGTGGAGACGAACTGGTCGAAACCGGCCGTCAGCCGGTGTAGTCGAGCTGGCTGAGCACCATCGACCCCGGGTCGTAGGACGCCTGGCGGGCCAGGTCGAAGTAGCGGTCGGCGTAGACCGCGAGCATCGGCGCGTCCGCGACCGGCGACCCGGCGAGGTCGAGCACCTTGCCGCTGACGATCGTCGACGCCACGTCGACGCCCACCGTCGCTCCGTCGGCGGATGCCACGTCGACCTCGTACAGGCTGCCGGGCGCGGTCGGGGTGAGCAGGCCGATGCGGGTCGGTCCGGTCCAGGCGATGTCGGAGATCCGGCTGCCCTCGGGTGGGCGGATCACGACCGGCGGGCGGGTCTGCAGCACCTGCCCGCGGCCGCCGATCAGGACGCGCACCCCGACCACCTCGTCGCCGCCCGCACCCCGGACGACGGCGAGCAGGCGTGTCCCGTCACGGCTGACCAGGAGGGCGTGCGCCCGCGAGCCGGTGATGCCGGGGACGTCGAGCTGACGCAGCCCGTTGTGGTCGTCGAGCCAGACCGCCGCGCCGCCCGGGCGCCGCTCGAGGATCCACAGCCGCCCCGCGTTGTCCCAGGTGGGGCGGACGTAGTCGCCGCCGCTCAGCAGGGTCCGCGGCACCGGCTGGTCGCTCACCTCGCGTACCGGCGCGATCCGCACCCGGTGCCCGTTGTCGTCGACGGCGGCGGCCAGCTCGAGGTCCGGCCGCACGGCGACCGTGTCGAGTCCGGCGTCGACGTCGCCGAAGGCGCCGGAGGCGGGGCTGAGGTCGCCGAGCGTGCCGGTGAACAGGCGTCCACGGCTCAGCCCGATCAGCTGGCGTCCGGAGCCGGGGCCGGCCGGGTCGAAGCTGGCGGCCGACTGCACGGAGTACTTCGACGCGCCGCCGGGAAGGGGCAGGTCGGTGCCGTCGACGGTGACGCGCAGCGCCTCGATCGTCGGGTCCTGACGCATCGTCCAGGCCAGCTGGGCGAGCATCAGCTCGGCCTGCTCGGAGGTCACCTTCGACCCCTCGCCGACGAGCGAGACGTGCGCGACGCCCTGGTCGTCGACCGGCACCGAGAGCCCGACGCTCAGCCCCGGCGGCAGGAACGAGCGGACCACGCCGCGCGCGAGCGGCGGCGGCCCCGCGAGCAGCGCCGACACCAGGCTGGACGCGAGCTGGTCGCCCTCGGGCACGAACACCGGCTCGGGCACCAGGATCTTCGCGAGCGGGTCGAAGTAGTAGAGCGAGACCTGGCGGTAGCGCTGCCGGAACCACGAGGCCGGTACGACGAGCGCGTCGGGCGGGTCGGCGATCCGGTACTCCCCGTGGTCGACCGTCAGCCGGAAGCTCAGCGTCAGCGCCTCGTCGCCGATCGCCCCGCGCCACGCGCCGACCTGGTCGAGCCGGTCGGCCGCGGTGAGCTGCACCGACACCGATCCGGCGCTCTCGTGCACGGGCAGCGAGTCGCTGTAGATGATCGTCTCCTGCTCCGGGTTCCAGCCCGCGGCGGCCTCCTCGGTGAGGTACTCCTTCGCCACGCTGGTCTGGATCGGCCAGGCCGTCATCGCGTCGAGGAAGCCGGTGACGATCTCGCTGCGCGTGGCGCCCTTCGCGGGAGATCGCGCGTCGATGTCGCTGGCCCGGCGGGCGTCGGCCCGGTTGCTCGTCGAGCTCTCGACGACCGGGCCGCTGGTCGGCAGTGAGACGCAGGCGGACAGGGCCAGCGCGAGCACGAGGAGCGCCCCGGCGGCGTACGAGCGGCGGGTCATGGGCCCTCCTCCAGCGCCGGTACGACGCCACTCGGGCCGACCACGATCGCGGCGTCGCTCGACACGGCGTCCTCGGGGATCAGCGGCAGCGGACTGTGCCGCAGCGTCCCGCCGGCGTGGCGCGGCACGGTCAGCCGGAACTGCGCGCCCTGCCCGGTGCGTCCCCACGCCTGCAGCCAGCCGCCGTGGAGGTGGGCGTCCTCCTGTGCGATCGCGAGGCCCAGGCCGGTGCCGCCGCTGGTGCGCGTACGGGCCGGGTCGGAGCGCCAGAAGCGGTTGAACACCATCGACGCCTCGCCCGGCGCGAGCCCGACCCCGTGGTCGCGGACGGTGATCGCGGCCGCCTCGTCGTCGGACGCGAGCCGCACCAGCACCGCCTCGGTCGGGTCGTCTGCCAGCGCGTGGTCGATCGCGTTGGTGACCAGGTTGCGCACGATCCGCTCGACCCGGCGTACGTCGACGTCGGCACGGACCGGAACCGCCGGCTCCTGGACGACGACCCGCACGCCGCGCTGGTCGGCGAGCGGCTGCGCGGCCTCGACCACCCGTCGTACGACGTCACCGAGGTGGACGTTCTCGGTCGACAGCACCGCCGCGCCCGCGTCGAACCGGCTGATCTCGAGCAGGTCGACGAGCAGGTTCTCGAAGCGGTCGAGCTCGGCCTGCATCAGCTCGGCGGAGCGGGCGGTGGCGGGGTCGAAGTCCTCGCGCGCGTCGTGCAGCACGTCGGAGGCCATCCGGACCGTCGTCAGCGGCGTCCGCAGCTCGTGGGAGACGTCGGAGACGAAGCGGCGCTGCACCCAGCTCAGCTCCTCGAGCTGGCGGATCTGGCGCTGCAGGTTGGTGGCCATCTGGTTGAACGAGTACGCCAGCCGGGCGAGGTCGTCCTCGCCGCTGACCTGGAGCCGCTCCTGCAGCCGGCCGGCCGCGAGCCGCTCGGCGACCTGGCGCGCCATCCGGATCGGCGTCACCACCTGGCGCGTCACCAGCCAGGTGAGGCCGGCGACGAGGGCGAGCAGCAGCCCGGCGGCGGTGAGCAGCGCCCGGGTGACCAGGGCGAGGGTGTCCTTCTCCTCGGTGAGCGGGAACAGGAAGTAGAGCGTGTAGGTCTTGCCGTCGGCCGGCAGCTGCACCTGGGAGCCGACGATGACGCCCGGCTCACGGTGGATGCCGTCGGCGTTGCGGCGCACGATCTGGGTGTAGGTCCAGGCCGTCGCGCGGTTGACCCCGTCGAAGTGCGCCTCGAGGCTCTCGGGGACGCTCACCAGGTCGAGGCCGCTGCTGTACTCCCCGCCACCGTTGCGCAGCGGCGGGTCCTGGCCCTCGGGCCCGGCGAGCACCACGGAGTAGCCGCGGCTGTCGCCCCGCTCGATGATCGGGTCGACCAGGTCGCGCTGCTGGCGCCCGACGTTGACCTCGGTGCCGGACGCGGCGGCGAGCCGGTCCTGAGCGTCGGCGACCTCGGCGTCGACCTCGCCCTGGACCACCTCGACCCGGTGCCGGACCAGGCCGTCGCGCGTCTGCTGCAGCAGGATCCAGCCGACGCCGCTGACGACGACCGCGGACAGGACGACGGTGCTCGCGACGACCCGCGCCTGGATCGAGCGGCGCCAGAAGGTGAGCCCCCGCCGCAGCCGCGGCGCGAGCCAGTTCCAGAGCCGGCGGAGCGCCGGCCTAGTGGCCATCTCCGGGCGCCCTTCGGGGGTGGCCCGTGCGCCGGGTGCGTACGGGGCAAGGCGGCGGAGCGACGGCATACCGGGTTGTCTCCCGAGCGACGCCAACGCAGCACCGTGTGTGCCCGGCGTGCGGGACACACGGAGGGCGTCCGGAGATGGCCACTAGAAGGAGCCGGCCTTGTAACCGACACCGCGCACCGTCAGCACGATTTCGGGGTGCTCGGGGTCGTGCTCGACCTTCGAGCGCAGCCGCTGCACGTGGACGTTGACGAGCCGCGTGTCCGCGGCGTGCTGATAGCCCCAGACGTCCTCGAGGAGGACCTGGCGGGTGAAGACCTGCCCCGGCTTGCGGGCCAGGCAGAGCAGCAGGTCGAACTCGAGCGGGGTCAGCGAGATCTCCTGGCCGCCGCGGGTCACGGCGTGGCCGGCGACGTCGATGGAGAGGTCGCGGATGCTCAGCGTCTCCTGCGGCGCCGCGTCGGTACGACGTACGCGCGCGCGGATCCGGGCGACCAGCTCCTTCGGCTTGAACGGCTTGACGACATAGTCGTCGGCGCCCGACTCGAGCCCGACGACCACGTCGACCGTGTCGCCCTTGGCGGTGAGCATCACGATCGGGACGCCGGACTCGGCTCGGATCTCCTTGCAGACGTCGATGCCGTCCTTGCCGGGCAGCATCAGGTCGAGCAGGACCAGGTCGGGCTTGTAGTCGCGGAACGCCGCCAGCGCGAGATCGCCCCGCGGGCAGACCCGGCTCTCGAAGCCCTCCTGGCCCAGCACGATGCTGAGCATCTCCGCCAGCGGGGCGTCGTCGTCGACGACGAGGACGCGACCCTTGGTCGGGTACGACGCGCTGCCAGCAGGACTCATGCCTCCAATCCTAGGAGAGGCCTCCCTGAAGCGGGTCGCGGAGGAAGCCAAGCGTGCGGTGGAGGTCCCCGACCACGACGTCCGTCGACCCCACCTTGCCGGCCACGAGCTGCGGTCCCGAACCCAGCGTCCGGCGATCGGAGACGAAACGGGACGAGGTCCCGCCCCCGTGGTGGGGGCGGGACCTCGTCGGCTGATCCGATGGGATCAGTAGCGGTAGTGCTCCGGCTTGTAGGGGCCGGCGACGTCGACGCCGATGTACTCCGCCTGCTCCTTGGAGAGCTCGGTCAGCTCGACGCCGAGGGCGTCGAGGTGGAGGCGGGCGACCTCCTCGTCGAGGTGCTTGGGCAGCACGTAGACGCCGACGGGGTACTGGTCGGTCTTGGTGAAGACCTCGATCTGCGCCAGGACCTGGTTGGTGAACGAGTTGGACATCACGAACGACGGGTGGCCGGTCGCGTTGCCGAGGTTGAGGAGGCGACCCTCGGAGAGGACGATCACCTTCTTGCCGTCGGGGAAGATCCACTGGTGGACCTGCGGCTTGATCTCGTCCTTGACGATGCCCGGGATCTTGGCGAGGCCGGCCATGTCGATCTCGTTGTCGAAGTGGCCGATGTTGCCGACGATCGCCTGGTTCTTCATCCGCTCGAAGTGCTCGACCTTGATGATGTCGAAGTTGCCCGTCGTGGTGATGAAGATGTCGGCGTAGTCGACGACGGAGTCGAGGCGCTTGACCTCGTAGCCGTCCATCGCGGCCTGCAGCGCGCAGATCGGGTCGATCTCGGTGACGATGACGCGCGCGCCCTGGCCACGCAGCGACTCGGCGGAGCCCTTGCCCACGTCGCCGTAGCCGCAGACGACCGCGACCTTGCCGCCGATCATGACGTCGGTGGCGCGGTTGATGCCGTCGACGAGCGAGTGGCGGCAGCCGTACTTGTTGTCGAACTTGGACTTGGTGACCGAGTCGTTGACGTTGATCGCCGGGAAGAGCAGCGAGCCCTCCTTGAACCGCTCGTACAGGCGGTGGACACCGGTGGTGGTCTCCTCGGTCACGCCCTTGATGTCGTTGGCGATGCGGGTCCAGCGCTGCGGGTCGGCCGCGACGGAGCGCGCGAGGACCCGGAGGACCTCCTTGTACTCCTCGTTGTCGGTGGAGTCCTGACCCGGCACGGCGCCGGCCTTCTCGAACTCGACGCCCTTGTGGACGAGCAGGGTGATGTCACCGCCGTCGTCGAGGAGGACGTTGGGGCCGACCGCGTTGCCGTCGGCGTCGGTGAAGTCGAAGACCTTCTCGGCCTCGTCCCAGTACTCCGCGAGGGTCTCGCCCTTCCAGGCGAAGACGGGGGTGCCGGCCGGCGCGTCGAGCGTGCCGTCCTTACCGACGACGACGGCGGCGGCGGCGTGGTCCTGGGTCGAGAAGATGTTGCAGGTCGCCCAGCGGACGTCGGCGCCGAGAGCGGTGAGCGTCTCGATCAGCACGGCGGTCTGGATGGTCATGTGGAGCGAGCCGGCGATCCGGGCGCCCCTGAGCGGCTGGTCCGCGCCGTACCGCTCGCGCATCGCCATCAGGCCGGGCATCTCGTGCTCGGCGAGCTCGATCTCCTTGCGGCCGAACTCGGCCAGGCTCAGGTCAGCAACCTTGTAGTCCATGAGTGATCCTCGAGGTTCGAGTGTCGACGTCCTGCGGCGCATCTGCGCATCGTCGGGATCTCCCGCGCATGACGTGACCCACCCTACAAGCGCGGTCCGAGGCCCGCTGAATCATCACGATCCCGATCGCCCCCCCCGGCCCGTCGTCGCGGACCTCCTACGGCGCTGGTCTGCATCTCACCCGGCACTTCGGTCGTCGAATCGGCCGATTCGGAACCGGAATGCCGGGTGCGACGCACGCCCCGCCGCGACCGGGTCAGACCGACAGCAGCACCGACGACCCGTGCCCGAACAGGCCCTGGTTGGCCGTGATGCCGACCTTGGCGCCCTCGACCTGGCGCCCCGTCGCCTGGCCACGCAGCTGCCAGGTCAGCTCGCACACCTGCGCGATCGCCTGAGCCGGCACCGCCTCGCCGAAGCAGGCGAGCCCGCCCGACGGGTTGACCGGGATCCGGCCGCCGATCGCGGTGTCGCCGGCGCGCAGCAGGGCCTCGGCCTCGCCGCGCTTGCACAGCTGCAGGTCCTCGATCCAGTCCAGCTCGAGCGCGGTGGAGAGGTCGTAGACCTCGGCCACGTCGACATCCGACGGGTCGATGCCCGCCTCCTCGTACGCCGCCTGGCCGATCGCCTCCTTGAACGTCCGCTCCGGCACGCCCGCCACCGCCGACGAGTCCGTCGCGAGCAGCGGCATGTCGATGACCGTGTTCGGGAAGGTCGGCGTGACGGTCGAGACCGCGGCCACCTTCACCGGCGCGGCGATGCCGTGCTTCTTCGCATACTCCGCGCTCACCAGCACCACCGCCGCGGCGCCGTCCGACGTCGCGCAGATGTCGAGCAGGTGCAGCGGGTCCGAGACCATCGGCGAGGCGAGCACCTCGTCCACGCTCGACTCCTTGCGGAAGCGCGCGTACGGGTTGGCGAGCCCGTGCTTGGCGTTCTTCACCTTCACCTGCGCGAAGTCCTCCGACCTCGCGCCGTAGAGGTCCATCCGGCGGCGCGCGTAGAGCGCGAAGTACGCCGGGTTGGTCATGCCGAGCAGCCGGAACCGCAGCCAGTCGGGGTCGTTCCAGCGCTCACCCGCATTGGGCGCCAGGAATCCCTTGGGCGTGGTGTCCGCGCCCACGACGAGGGCGACCTCGCTGAGCCCCGCCATGATCCGCGTGCGCGCGGTGTCGATGGCCTGCGCGCCCGTCGCACAGGCCGCGTACGACGTCGCGATCCGTGCGCCGTTCCAACCGAGCGCCTGGGCGAAGGTGGAGCCCGCGACATAGCCGGCGTAGCCGTTGCGCACGGTCTCGCCGCCGACCACGAGGTCGACGTCGGTCCACGCGATGCCGGCGTCCTTGAGGGCCTCGCGGGCGGCGTGCACGCCGTACTCGGTGAAGTTGCGGCCCCACTTGCCCCAGGGGTGCATGCCCGCACCCGCGATCACGACGCTCATGCGCGCTCCCCCGTCGGCTTCCAGCGGTAGATGGTGCGCTCACCCGTCTCGTCGACGTTGAGCGTCTCGACGACTAGCTCGACCTCGGCGCCGACCCGGAGGTCCGCGACGCCGTACCCGTCGGCCACCTGGCCGAGCACGACGATGCCCTCGGGCAGCTCGACCGCGGCCAGCGCGAACGGCTGGAACGGGTCGGTCGGCGCGAGGTACGGCGCCGGCGGCTGGTACTGCGCGTCCGTGTACGACCACACCGTGCCGGTGCGGGAGAGCTCGACGGCGTCGTACTCGTCGCCGTCACAGGCGGGGTTGCGGCAGAAGAAGGCGGCGGCGCCGGCCTCGGACGACACGGGCGGGAACACCACGTTGCTGCAGCGGGTGCAGCGCGACGCGACCAGGCGCGGCTCCTCACCCGTCGTGAACCAGCCGTCGATGACGGGCGTGGTGTGGCTCGGAGCAGTCATGGGCCGACCCTACCAAGCGAGTGCTTGGTAGGCGAGGAGTCTCAGCAGCGCGGCTGGTACGACGGGTCCGCGGGCCCGTCGTGGGTCAGCGCGTCCAGCGTGATGCCGACGGTGGCGCTGTCCAACGGGATCAGCACGTGGTCCGAGATCGACCAGGGGCACTTGCTCTGGATGGTCACGTTCGTGGTCCGCTCCCCCGGCGTCAGGTAGCCCGACGTGTGCGGGACGACCACCTCGTCGAACCGGCTGGTGATCTGGGTGTAGCTGACGTCGCCCGGCGTCTCGTCCCCGGCGTTGAGGTCGCGCAGGAAGGCCGACCCCCACGCCTGCTGGTTGCACGACACGCAGACCGCTCCCGGCACGAGCGCCGCGAGCGGGTTGAGCGCCGGGATCAGCTTGGTGCCGTGATTGGAGGGTGCGATGCCGACCAGGTCGTCGACGTAGGCGGCCCCGCCGAGGTACTTGATGTAGTACCGCGGCATCATCCCGCCCTGCGAGTGGCCGACCAGCGACACCTTGGCGGCGCCGGTCGCCGTCCGGACCCGGTCGACGAAGTCCGCGAGCTGGTGCGCCGACGCGATGACGTCGTCGGTGGCCCGGTTGCCGTAATCGAGCGAGAAGACGCAGAACCCGGCGTCCCGGATCGCCCGGCTGAGCCGCTCGAGGAGGTGGCGACGGTCGCCGAAGGTCCCGTGCACGAGCACCACGGGCGTGGGCCGCGCGGCGGTGGGCGCGCAGGTCCAGTCGTTCACCCCGGGGATGTCGCCCTCGGGCGCGGTCGGGAGCGGCGGCAGGATCGTGTCCGCGCGCGCGGCGGGCGCCGCGACGCCGACCAGGCCCGCGGCGAGCAGCACCGCGAGCGCGGTCGCCACCACGGGGGCCAGCAGGGAGGCCCGGAAGGAGCCCAGGTAGGAGGCCAGGAAGGACGTCGGCAGCGAGGTCGGCAGCGAGGTCGGCAGCGAGGTCGACCGACCGAGGACGGGGATCCGGAGGGTGCGCACGCCCTGCTCAACGCGCGCGCGTGGCCCAGGTCACCCCGCGACGAGCGGCACCCAGCCCACGATCTCGCTCTGCGGGCTGCCCGCGACCCAGCGGGTCCGGATCAGCGCGACGTCGTCGACGGCCCAGCGCAGGCCGGTCCAGGCGCCGGCCTCGGCGGCGATGTCGGCGAGGACCCGGTCGAGGGGCGAGCAAGCACGCTTCTCGTCGGTGGTCGCGGTGAGCACGCCGGGCTGGAAGTTGCGGCGGTCGATGTAGAGGTGCACGCGTTCGGCGGCCTTGCCGATCCGGCGGGCGGCCTCCGCGAGCCCGGCGACGTCGCCGCCGAGGCGCAGGACGATGTCGCCGTTGTCGCGCTGCTCGCAGCCGGCGTCCTCGACGTGGAGGGCCCCGGGAAGGCGCAGGTGCTCCTCCATGGCGTCCTCGAGCCTCTTCGCGTCGCGGTCCATGACGTTGCCGAGCGCGGCGATGGGGACGTCGATCAGTCCCGGCGGCACGGGGTGCACGCCCGGACGCTCCGCGGCGAGCCGGCTGCCGAGCGCGCGCAGTCCCTCGATCGCGCTGTCGGGCGGCACGAAGGCAAGTCGCAGCAGCATGGTCCCCCCTCACCGCTGGCGTCGGTGATCCGCCGATCCGTCGGCGCTCTCACCGATCTGATCGGCGGCGAAGGGGCGACCCGAAGCGAAATGCCTCAGCGGTGGTAGTTGGGCGCCTCGACGGTCATCTCGATGTCGTGCGGGTGGCTCTCCTTGAGCGAGGCAGACGTGATCCGGATGAACCGGCCCTTGTCCTGCAGCTCGGGGATGGTGCGCGCGCCGACGTAGAACATCGACTGCGACAAGCCGCCGAGCAGCTGGTGCGCGACGCCGGACAGCGGGCCCTTGTAGGCGACCCGGCCCTCGATGCCCTCGGGGACGATCTTGTCGTCGCTGGTGACCTCGGCCTGGAAGTAGCGGTCCTTGGAGTAGGACTTCTTGCCGCGCGAGGACATCGCGCCGAGCGAGCCCATGCCGCGGTAGGCCTTGTACTGCTTGCCCTGGTGGAAGACCACGTCGCCGGGCGACTCCTCGCAGCCGGCGAGCATCGAGCCGATCATCACCGACTCCGCGCCGGCGACGATGGCCTTGGCGATGTCGCCGGACTGCTGCAGTCCGCCGTCGGCGATGACCGGGACGCCGGCCGGCTTGGCCGCGAGCGAGGCCTCGTAGACGGCGGTGACCTGCGGGACGCCACAGCCGGTGACCACGCGGGTGGTGCAGATCGAGCCGGGGCCGAAGCCGACCTTGACCGCGTCGGCGCCGGCGTCGACGAACGCCTGGGCGCCCTCGCGGGTGGCGACATTGCCGCCGATGACCTGCACGTGCTTGGTGGCCGGGTCGGACTTGAGCCGGCGGACCATGTCGAGCAGCAGCGTGACGTGGCCGTGGGCGGTGTCGGCGACGAGGACGTCGACGCCCGCCTCGATCAGGCCGGTGGCCCGCTCCCAGGCGTCGCCGAAGTAGCCGATCGCGGCGCCGACCATGAGCCGGCCGTCGGCGTCTTTCGAGGCGAGCGGGAACTGCTCGGACTTCACGAAGTCCTTGACCGTGATCAGTCCGCCGAGGCGACCGTCCGCGTCGACCAGCGGGAGCCGCTCGCGCTTGTGCTTGCGCAGCAGCATGGTCGCGTCGTCACGGCTGATGCCGACGGCGCCGGTGACCAGCGGCATCGGGGTCATCACCTCGTCGACCTTGGTGGTGGCCCACTCGGCGACGGGGGTGAACCGCAGGTCGCGGTTGGTGCAGATGCCGAGCAGCCGGTTGTCGGCGTCGACGACGGGGAGACCGGAGACGCGGTACTCGCCGCAGATCCGGTCGAGCTCCTCGAGCGTCGCGTCGGGGCCGATGGTGACCGGGTTGGAGATGATGCCGGTCTGGGTCCGCTTGACCAGGTCGACCTGGTAGGCCTGCTCCTCGGCAGAGAGGTTGCGGTGCAGGATGCCGATGCCGCCCTGGCGCGCCATCGCGATCGCCATCCGCGACTCGGTCACGGTGTCCATCGCGGCGCTGATCAGCGGCGACTTCAACGAGATCTCGCGGGTCAACCGCGAGGTGGTGTCGATGTCGTCCGGCGCCAGGTCGGAATGACCCGGGAGCAGGAGGACGTCGTCGTAGGTGAGACCAAGGGCTGCGAACTTGTCCGGGACCTCCACCCACTCAGTCTAGGGCGCGCGACCCAGACCTCCTACATCGCCGACGACCGTGGAACCGGGGCCCACGGCCGTGGAACGAAGCCGTCGACCGTGCAAGGCTGGGAGCCGTGACCGTGACCTCGGACCTGTCCCCGCACGTGCTCGTCCTGTTCGGCGCGACCGGCGACCTCGCCGCACGCAAGCTCTTCCCGGGGCTCTACCGGCTGGCGGTCGACGACCGGCTGCCGCAGCACTACGCCGTCATCGGCACCGGCCGGCACTCCCCCGGCAGCGACGAGGAGTTCCGCCAGCACGTGCGCGACGCACTCCACGAGTTCGTCGGCGACATCGACGAGTCCGTGGCCGAGCCGCTGCTCGAGCGGATCTGCTTCGTGACCTCGGCCGAGGACGACGGCTCCGACCTGCGCAAGGCGGTCGAGGACGCCGAGGACCGGCTGCTCGCCGACGCGCACTGCCTGCTGTCCGACGTACGACGCCTGCTGTACCTCTCGGTCCCGCCGAGCGCCGTCCAGGGCATGGTCGGCATGCTCGAGCGCGAGGACCTCGACGACCGGGCCCGCCTGGTGGCGGAGAAGCCGTTCGGCACCGACCTCGCGAGCGCGCGCGAGCTGCACCGGGTGCTCAACGAGGCGTTCGAGGAGCACCAGATCTTCCGGATCGACCACTTCCTCGGCAAGGAGGCGGTCCAGAACATCCTGGCGCTGCGCTTCGCCAACGGGCTGTTCGAGCCGGCCTGGAACCGGCACACCATCGAGTCGGTCCAGATCGACGTCCCGGAGAAGCTGACGGTCGAGGGCCGCGGCAGCTTCTACGAGGGCACCGGCTGCCTGCGCGACATGGTGACGACGCACCTGTGCCAGCTGCTCGGGTTCGTGGCGCTCGAGGACCCGCACGCCTTCCGTGAGTCCGCGATCCGCGCGGCCAAGGGCGCGGTGTTCTCGGCGGTGCGGCCGCTCGACCCGGAGCGCGTGGTCTTCGGCCAGTACGACGGCTATCGCGACGAGCCCGACGTCGCCGACGACTCCGACGTCGAGACGTTCGTGGCGATCGAGGTCTGGATCGACAACGATCGCTGGCGCGACGTCCCCTTCTACCTCCGCACCGGCAAGGCCATGGCCGACGGCCGCCGGACGATCACGGTCCGCTTCCGCGACCCGCGGCACCGCTGGCTCAAGCCGGAGCACGGCGGCCAGCCGGAGCCCAACGAGCTGGTCATCGAGCTCGCCGACGATCCGCGGATCGCGATCGACGTGCGGGCGAAGCGGCCCGGTCCCGACATGGCGCTCGTCGAGGGCGTCTTCCGGCTCGACCTGGTGGGCGACCTCCCGGGCTCCGACCCGCTCGAGGCCTACGAGCGGCTGCTGCTCGACGTGATGCGCGGCGACCGGACGCTGTTCATCAGCTCCGACGAGGTCGACCGGCTCTGGGAGATCTGCCAGCCGGTCCTCGACCGGCGCCCGCCCGTCCAGCCCTACCCCGCCGGCTCGTGGGGCCCGGAGGCCGCGCAGGAGCTCGCCCTCGGCGGCTGGCGCCTGGGCAACCACGCGCCCGACCGCTCGCTCAGGTGAGCTCACGCTAGTGGTCGGGGTGTGACCACTCCTCCGACTGGGTGAGCTTGAACAGGTAGGCCAGCGGCGGTACGACGACCACCACGGCCAGCCCGACCGCGACCAGCAGCCCCTGCAGGGTCGCCGTCGCGCCCGCCGCGTCGGAGATGGTGATCTCGTCGACGAGCAGCCACGGATACTGCCCGACGCCCCAGCCCGACACCACCGACGCGACCGCGAGGACGGCGGCGATCCGCGCGACGGCGTACTTCCGGCGCCACAGCAGCACCATCGTCGCGAGCCCGGCCAGCCCGGCGAGGACGACGAGCGGGGCGGCCCGGCCCTCGAGCCCGGTCGCGAGGGTCGGGGCGTCGTGGTCGAGCGGGACCAGCGCGGCGAAGACGATGGCGCCGGTGGCGGCGCCGACCGCGAGAGCGCGGATCCGCAGCTCGGCGGCGAGCCGGTGCTGGCCGCTGCGCTCGGCGTCGGCGACGAGGAAGGTGCCGGCGAGGAAGGCGCAGGTGCCGACCGCGATCACGCCGCCGAAGAGCGAGGTCGGGTTGAGCCACGAGGTCCACAGGTCGCCGGAGCCGTCGAGCGGCACCCGGCCGGATGCGATCGCGCCGGCGACCGTGCCGAGGAAGAAGGGCGTGAGGATCGACGAGGTCGCGAAGACGATCCCGAACAGACGGGCCTGGGCGAGCGTCGCGGCGTACTTGCGGAAGGCGAAGCTGGCGCCGCGCAGCACGATGCCCAGCAGCGCGAACAGCAGCGGGAACACCAGCGTCGACATCGCGGCCGCGAAGGCCGCCGGGAACGCCGTCCACCAGATGACGAGGACGTAGATCAGCCAGACGTGGTTGGCCTCCCATACCGGGCCGATGCTGTGGTCGACGAGGGTCCGCAGCTCGGCGCCGCGCTTGCTGCTGCCGGCGGTGAGGTCGAAGAAGCCGGAGCCGAAGTCGGCGCCGCCGAGGACGGCGTACGCGATGACGCCGACGAAGAGCGCGGCGGCGACCGCGAGCTCGAGGCTCATCGGGGCACCTCCGGCGCGTACGGGCTGGGGAGGTCGACGTCGCCGGCCCGCCAGCGCCGCGCCATCGAGCGCAGGACGACGACCGCGCCGACGGTCATGCCGGTGTAGACGACGGTCGAGGCGCCGAGCAGCCACCAGAGGCTGGCGGTGTAGTCGCCGACCGCGTCGGGCGTGCGCATGATGCCGTAGACGATCCACGGCTGGCGGCCGACCTCGGTGGCGATCCAGCCGGCCTCGAGCGCGATCACGGCGAGCGGACCGGCCGCGGCCGCGGCGCGCAGGAACCAGCGCTTCTGCAGCAGGTCCCTCCCCCGCCGTCGCTGGAACCAGAACCAGACGACACCGGCCGCGAGCAGGGTGCCGATGCCGACCATGGTCTGGAAGGCGAGGTGGGCCATGTTGACCGGCGGCTGGTCCTCGGCCGGGATCTGGTCGAGGCTCGGCACCGGCTTGTCGAAGGAGTTCATGGCGATCAGCGAGCCCAGGTAGGGGATGTCGATCGAGCCCTTGACCTCGCCGTCGACGAGGATGCCGCCCAGCCGCAGCGGCGACGGGCTCTCGCTCGTCTCGGCGAGCTCGAAGGCGGCGAGCTTGCTGGGCTGCCGCTCGTCGAGGCCGAAGCCGAGGATGTGCCCGACGAAGGGCTGGGTGACCGCGGCGATCGACGCGAACACGAACGGCACGAGGAAGCCCAGCCGGTGGTGGGCGTCGCGCCGGCCGCGCAGCATGCCGACGGCGTAGACGCCGGCGATGGTGAAGCCGGTCAGCATGTAGGCGCCGACCCACATGTGGGCGAACTGCAGGAAGGCGTGCTGGTTGAACAGCACCTTCCAGGGATGGACGTCGGTGACCTCGCCGTCGACGAGCGTGAAGCCGGTGGGGACGTTCATCCAGGCGTTGACCGCGAGCACGCAGTAGGCGCCGACGACGCCGGTGACGGCCATCGGGAAGATCATCATCACGTGTCGCTTCGCCGGCATCCGGCCCCAGCCGTAGAGGTAGATGCCGAGGAAGATCGCCTCGAGGAAGAAGGCCAGGCCCTCGAACGCGAACGGCAGGCCGAGGACGTCGCCGTACTTGCCCATCAGGCCGGGCCAGAGCAGGCCCATCTCGAAGCTGAGCACGGTGCCGGACACCGCGCCGATCGCGAAGAGCACGGCCGAGACCTTCGCCCAGCGCTGGGCGAGCCCGAGCGCGACCTTGTCGTCGCGGCGGATGCCGCGCAGGTGCATCACGAAGATGATCGCCGGGAAGGCGACGCCGAAGCAGGCCAGGATGATGTGCCACCCCAGCGAGAGCGCCATCTGCTCGCGGGCCGGTAGCAGCCCGGCGGGCTCGGTGGGGGTCGCGGCGGCCACCTGGGAGGCGGCCTCGGTGACGGCGCGGGTGAGGACGTCGACGCTCAGCACAGCACTGACGCTACGCGCCGTCCGGACGCCGTTCACGCCTTTGTGAACGGCTTCACAAGCGTGGCGGACGGCGTCGACCCCGGTGGCGGCCGACCGCGGTGAGGTGCTACCCGGGACGGGCGGCGCGGCGGGGCGTCACACCTGGCGGGGACGGCGCAGGTCGTTGAGCGCGATCCGCACGGTGAGCGACTCCCCCGCCATCCGGATCCGGCCGCGCATGCCCGCGGCGAGCACCATCGGCAGCACCGCCTGGGTGTCGGACGGCGCGGTCAGCACGATCTCCTCGGCGCCCTCCGCGCGGGCCACCCGCGCGATGTCGGCGAGCAGGCGGGTGCCGACGCCACGACGCTGCCAGGACGGGTCGACCCACAAGTCGACCGGCCACGGCTCGGCGAGGTCGGCGAGCGCGGTGACCTCGGCGCGGCCGGCGACGTGGCCGCCGGAGAGCGCCGAGACGACGGTGCCGGCGGTGACGTAGTCGGGGTCGCCGGCGCCCGGCTGGGCCGGCGCGGGCGGGGCCTGCAGCGCGAGCACCTGGCCGACGAGCTCGGCCAGCGCCGCGGCGCGCGAGCGCTCGGTCGGCGTGAACGGGGTGTCGCGGCGGATCTGGATGGTGGCGGAGCCGCCGACCGTCATCTCCAGGACGTCCTCGTGCTCACCGGACGGCGCCACGTCGGCGTCGAAGAGGTGGGCCGCGGTCTCGGGGAAGGTCGAGGGCCGGGCGATGATCGCGCGGACGGCGGACACGTAGCGGGTCGGCTGGTCCTCGAGCGCCGCCCCGGTCACGACCTCGGCCGAGACCGGCTCACCGCCGGCCGAGCTGATCAGCTCGTGCAGCCGGTCGGCGTCCCACTCCTCCGGGACCTGCAGCACGAACTCGTCGGTGACCTTCCCAGCACCCGGGAAGACCTGGACGGTCTGGATGTTGACGCCCGCCGCGCCGCACGCGGCGGCGAGCTGGGCGAGCGCGCCCGGTCGGTCGGGCAGGCCGGCGCGGACTCTCCACAGCATGGGCTCACTATGCCGGACGGATGTGTCGACGCGCGATCACCAATGTTTCGTCCCGGTCTTGCCGGTCGACGTAGTGTGGAGGAAACGGGTTCGGGAACCTCCACGAGGACTCTTCCGAGAACCTGTCGGAAGGCGGACGTCATGACGACGTCGAAGGATCTCACTCTCTCGCCCCCACTGCGTCTCGAACTCGCGGCCGTCCCCGGTCACGGTGTCCTCGACGGCGCATGGTGGCCCTATTCGCACGACCTCGATGTCGAGCTGGCAGCACTGGTCGACCACTTCCCACCTGCCGCCGGTCGGGTCAGTCGGGTGCTGTTCTCACGACCGGACTGGGCCACCGCGCCTCGCCGGGTCCCCATCGCCCGCGGATTCTTGAAGACAGGGTCGTTCCCGCGCGACGACACGCACGTCGTCATCTTGAAGCTGTCCGACCGGAGCCAGCTCACGGTCCTCGTCATCCCGCCCGAGACGGCGACGAATACGGCTCACACCCTGAGCACCACCGCGACCAGTACGACGAATCGCCGTACCGGTGCCCAGCTGGTGGAGCGTCTTCGCTTGGACGACTCCGGCGATCCGGGCGGCCACTGGGCCGACGACGGCGGCGCGTCATGATCGGTGTCGCGCTGTGGGTCGGCGCGCTCCTGATCGCGTTCACGTTCGTGGCGGCGGTCCTCTCGGTCCGCGTCGTCAAGCAGTACGAGCGCGGCGTGCTGCTGCGACTCGGCCGCTACCAGGGCACGCGCGAACCCGGGCTCCGCTTCATCATCCCGTTCGTCGACGTGATGTACCGGGTGTCGATGCGGATCGTCACCATGCCCATCCAGTCCCAGGGCATCATCACGCGCGACAACGTGAGCGTCGACGTGTCCGCCGTCGCCTACTTCCGGGTCGTCGACCCCGTCAAGGCGGTTGTCTCCGTGGAGAACGTCCGGGCCGCGATCGACCAGATTGCGCAGACCACACTGCGGAAGGTCGTCGGCCAGCACACCCTCGATGAGACGCTCTCGGAGACCGATCGAATCAACCTCGGGATCCGCGAGATCCTTGACGTGACCACGGTGGCGTGGGGTGTCGAGGTCACCTTGGTCGAGCTCAAGGACATCCAGCTTCCCGACAGCATGAAGCGCGCGATGGCCAAGCAGGCCGAGGCCGAGCGGGAGAAGCGAGCCAAGATCATCAACGCCGAGGGCGAGTCCTTGGCGGCGACCGCTCTCGGCACGGCCTCGGACATCATGATGGCCCACCCGATCGCGCTCCAGCTGCGCAACCTGCAGAGCCTGGTCGAGATCGGCGTCGACAAGAACACCACCGTCGTCTTCCCGGCGCCGCTGATGAGCACGATCGGCGAGCTCGGAGCCTTCCTCGGCCGCGAGTCGGCCGCCGCGGCGCCTTCGGCCGAATCGGACGTGCCGCCGCCCGTCCCGATGAAGACGCGCGCGCGATGACGAGCCACGCCAAGCCCACGCACCGCGACTCCAACGCTCCCGTCTTCGCGGTGGTGCGTGCGCCGGACACCATCGCGGCGGATCGGCCGGTCCCCCGCAGCCGCGCGGGCTCCGCATGGATGGGCCTCGTGTCGGCCGTCGTCATCACCATGGCGCTGGCGGTGCTCATGCTCCAGAACACCGCGAGGGTTGACATCTCGTTCCTCTGGATGACCGGCCGCACCTCACTCGGACTCGTCGTCCTGATCGCGGTGTTCGCCGCGGTCCTGATGACGCTGTGCCTCGTCACGGTGCGCATCCTGCAGCTGCGTCGACTCCTCAAGAGGCGGTCGAACCACTGAGCAGGGCGCTCGGGAGTCCCGTACAACGCCGCCGGCCCGGCGTCCTGCGAGGAGGACGCCGGGCCGGCGGGTGGAGCTGGTGAGCCGGCAGGCTCAGTGGCCGTGCCCGTGACCGTGGCCGTGACCGGCCGCGGCGGGCTCCTCGTCCTCGGGCTTGTCGACGACCAGGACCTCGGTCGTGAGCAGCATGCCCGCGACGGAGACGGCGTTGGCCAGCGCGGAGCGGGTGACCTTCACCGGGTCGATGACTCCCTGGGCGACAAGGTCGCCGTACTCGCCGGTGGCGGCGTTGTAGCCGTTTCCGACACCGAGCTCGCGCACCTTGTTGACGATGACGTAGCCGTTCTCGCCGCCGTTCTCGGCGATCCAGCGCAGGGGCTCGTCAGCGGCCTTGCGGACGATCCGAACGCCGATGGCCTCGTCGCCGGTCAGGCCGAGGTCACCTTCGAGCACGGACACGGCGTGGATGATCGCGGAGCCACCGCCGGGGACGATGCCCTCCTCGATCGCGGCGCGCGTCGCGGAGACGGCGTCCTCGATGCGGTGCTTCTTCTCCTTGAGCTCGACCTCGGTGTGCGCGCCGACCTTGATCACCACGACGCCGCCGGAGAGCTTCGCGAGCCGCTCCTGGAGCTTCTCGGTGTCCCAGTCGGAGTCGGAGGCCTCGATCTCCTTCTTGATCTGCTCGACGCGACCGGCGACCTCGGCGGCGTCACCGGCGCCGTCGATGATCGTGGTGCTGTCCTTGGTGACCACGACGCGGCGGGCCTGGCCCAGCACGTCGAGACCGACCTGGTCGAGCTTGAGGCCGACCTCGGGCGAGATGACCTGGCCGCCGGTGAGGACCGCGATGTCCTGCAGCATCGCCTTGCGACGGTCGCCGAACGCGGGCGCCTTGACGGCGACCGCGTTGAAGGTGCCGCGGATCTTGTTGACGACCAGCGTCGACAGCGCCTCGCCCTCGACGTCCTCGGAGAGGATGAAGAGCGGCTTGCCGGCCTGGATGACCTTCTCCAGCAGCGGCAGCAGCTCGGCGATCGCCGAGATCTTGCCCTGGTGGATGAGGATGTAGGGGTCGTCGAGGACGGCTTCCTGGCGCTCCGCGTCGGTGACGAAGTAGGCCGAGATGTAGCCCTTGTCGAACTGCATGCCCTCGGTGAACTCGAGCTCGGTCGACGGAGTGTTCGACTCCTCGACGGTGATCACGCCGTCCTTGCCGACCTTGCCGAAGGCCTCGGCGAGCAGCTCGCCGATGTGGCTGTCGCGCGAGGAGACGGTCGCCACGGACGCGATGTCCTGGGCGTCGTCGACGTCGCGGGCGGCGTCGCGCAGGGCGTCACCAACGGCAGCGGCGGCGGCATCCATGCCGCGCTTGAGGCCCATCGGGTTGACGCCGGCGGCGACGGCGCGCAGGCCCTCGTGGACCAGCGCCTGGGCGAGGACGGTCGCGGTCGTCGTACCGTCACCGGCGACGTCGTTGGTCTTGGTCGCGACCTCCTTGGTGAGCTGGGCACCGAGGTTCTCGAACGGGTCGTCCAGCTCGACCTCACGCGCGACGGTCACACCGTCGTTGGTGATGGTCGGGGCACCCCACTTCTTGTCGAGGACGACATAGCGGCCCTTGGGGCCGAGGGTGACCTTGACGGTGTTGGCGAGAGCGTCGACGCCGCGCTCGAGCGCGCGGCGGGCGTTCTCGTCGAACTCCAGGATCTTGGGCATGTGTGCTCCTTAGGCAGAAAGCCGAACGCCCAGGACGTCACGCACGGATGCGGACGTCCCGGGCGGATCGAGACTCAGATCAGGCGAGGACCGCGAGGACGTCGCGGGCCGAGAGGATGAGGTACTCCTGGCCGGCGTACTTGACCTCGGTGCCGCCGTACTTGCTGTAGATGACCTTGTCACCCACGGCGACGTCGAGCGGGACGCGGTTGCCGTTGTCGTCGATGCGGCCGGGGCCGATCGCGAGGACCTCGCCCTCCTGCGGCTTCTCCTTGGCCGTGTCGGGGATGACCAGACCAGAGGCGGTGGTCTGCTCCGCCTCGAGAGGCTTGACGACGATCCGGTCCTCGAGCGGCTTGATGTTGACCGACACGATGTCGACCTCCACTTTCTGAGCTGACGTGTGCTGCTGACTGTTGGGCCGGCCGGGGATCCGACACGGGGTGCGTGCGGCTCCTCGACCTGCGTTGGCACACTCGAAGCGAGAGTGCCAAGACGAAACTAGCACTCTCCGCAAGGGAGTGCCAGAGCGACCCGATCGGCGACATGGTCGGCCACCCGGGTGACGACTCTGGCGAGTCCCTACCAAAGTCGGTTGACCACGACCACCGGAGAGCGGCAGCGTTGGCACCATGTTCGGTGTCCTCGGCCGTTTCGTGTCCCGTCAACCCTGGTACGTCGTCGGCGCCTGGCTGGTGTTCGCCGCCCTCGTCGTCGCCCTCTCCCCCAAGCTGGAGCCGACCGCCGACCAGTCGGAGTTCCTGCCCCGCCACTACGAGTCGATCAAGGCGATCGAGGCGCTCAGCGACGCCTACCCCGACCTCAACACCAACACCGGCGCGGTCGTCGTCCTCGACCGCAAGGACGGCGCCACCGTCACCCCCGACGACATCGCCGCCGCCAACAAGGCGATGACGACCGTCAAGGGCGAGCTCGGCAAGACCTTCGCCGACATCAAGGAGACGCAGACGCCGCAGGGTCCGCTGCTCGCGGTGCCGGTGCCGGCCGACAAGTCCGACACCACAGGGGCGAGCGCCAAGATCATCGTCAGCGAGATCAACCTCGCCGACGGCGTCGCCGGCTACGAGACCAGCGCCATGGACGACGCCAAGGCGCTGCGCAAGGACCTCGCCAAGGCGCTCAGCGGCACCGATCTCCGGTACGGCGTGACCGGCTCGGTCGCGCAGAACCTCGACTCGCAGGAGGCCTCCGGCAACGCCCTGCTCATCGTCGGCGTCGCCACCATCGTGCTGATCGTCGCGCTGCTGGCGATCATCTTCCGCAGTGTGCTGATCTGCCTGATGCCGGTGGTCGTCGTCGGTCTGGTCTCCGCGGTGGCGACCGGCCTCATCGGCGCCGCCAACGAGGCCTTCAACCTCAAGGCCGACTCCTCGATCGAGCAGATCCTCGTCGTCGTCCTCTACGGCGTCGGCACCGACTACATCCTGTTCTTCCTGTTCCGCTACCGCGAGCGGCTGCGCGAGGGCGAGGACACCCGCGGCGCCGTCGCCCACGCCCTGGAGCGTGCCGGCGAGGCCATCGCCTCGGCCGGTGGCGCGGTCATCGTCTCCTTCATGGCGCTGATCCTGTCCTCGCTCGGCGTCTTCAAGGCGATCGGCCCGGCCCTGGCCATCGCCGTGGCGGTGACCCTCCTGGCGTCACTGACCCTCGTCCCGGCACTCGCCACCCTGCTCGGCAAGGCGCTCTTCTGGCCCTCGAAGAAGTACCTCCAGGAGCCGAAGGCGGCCCGCTTCGCCGCGCTCGGCCGCAGCCTCGGCGCCCACCCGGGCCGGTTCGCCGTCGCCTCGGGCGGCGCGCTCGCCATCTTGGCGATCTTCGCGCTCAGCTTCACGCCGTCCTTCGACTTCGGCAGCTCCTCGATCCCGAAGAGCGCGGAGTCGAGCGTGGCCAGCGCCAAGCTGACCACGTACGTCTCGGCCGGCGCGACCGACCCGACGCTCGTCGTCCTGCGCTCCAAGGACGGCGCGCCCGTCGACAAGTCGGCGGCCGACGGCCTGGTGTCCGCACTGGGCGCCGCCAAGGGCGTCGGCTCGGCGACGCTCGGCCCGCAGAGCCAGGACAAGTCGGCGTGGCTGGCGTTCGTCTCCCTCGACGACGACCCGATCTCGAGCGCGGCGATCGCGACGGTGCTCGACCAGGTCCGGCCGGTGGCCCACCAGTCCGCGCCGCCCGGCACCGAGGCTCTCGTGGGCGGCAACACCTCGGTCTTCGTCGACTTCCAGAAGGCGATGAACCGCGACTACTCGGTGGTCTTCCCGGTCGCGGCGCTGGTCATCATCGTGATCCTCGCACTGCTGCTGCGCAGCGCGGTGGCACCGGTCTACCTGATGATCTCGGTCGGCCTGGGCTTCGGCGCGACCCTCGGCGCGACGGTCGTGGTGTTCCAGCACATCATGGGCGACTCGGGGCTGATCTTCATCCTCCCGATGTACATCTACCTGTTCGTCGTGGCCCTCGGCACCGACTACAACATCTTGATGATCGCCCGGCTCCGCGAGGAGGCGCGCGAGGGACTCTCGCCGCGGCAGGCGGCGGCCGAGACGCTCAAGCACGGCGGCCCGACCGTCGCCGCGGCCGGCCTGATCCTGGCCGGGACGTTCGCCTCGCTCATGCTCGCCGGCAACTCGCTACTGGTCTCGATGGGCTTCGCGATCTCCCTCGGCATCGTGATCGCGGCCTTCGTGATGGCGATGTTCTTCACCCCGGCGCTCACCGCGCTGATCGGGCACGCCGCCTGGTGGCCCGGTCACGGCGACGAGGCGAAGCACGGCGACCACGGCGACGAGGAGCCGGAGAAGGAGCTCGCCGCCACCTCCTGACAGGATCAGGGGGTGGACCTCGACGACTTCCGCTGGCTGCTCACCGACGACGGGCAGTCGCTGCTCGCCGAGGCCACCGCCCTGGTCGCCGCCGGCACCACTGCGCTCGCCGCCGGCTCCGCGCTGCGTCGTACGACGTCACCGGAGCGGGCGGCGACGGCGCTCTCGCAGGTCGAGCTGCGCGAGCGCGCGGTCGCGAAGTTCGGCGAGCAGGCGGCGCTGATGTACTTCACGCCCGACGCGCTCGAGCAGGCCACCCGGCAGCGGGTCGCCCAGCACCGGGCGGGTCGGGCGGCGGCGTTCGGGACCCGGACGCTCATCGACCTCGGCTGCGGCATCGGCGGCGACCTGATCGCGACGGCCCGCGCGGGCATCGTCTGCGCGGGCGTCGACCTCGACCCGGTGCGGGTCGCGGTCGCCGAGGCCAACCTTGCCGCGCTGGGGCTGGCCGGCGCGGTCCAGGTCGCCGACGCCACGGAGGTCGACCACACCGCGTTCGACCTCGCGTTCGCCGACCCGGCCCGTCGTACCGGCGCCGGGCGCAGCTTCAAGGCCGCCGACTGGACGCCGCCGTGGACCTGGGTCGAGACCCTGCTCGCCCGTGACGCGTGCGTGAAGGTCGCCCCCGGCATCCCCCACGAGCTGATCCCCGACGGCGTCGAGGCCGAGTGGGTCAGCGACGAGGGCGAGGTCAAGGAGGCCGCGCTCTGGTCCGGCCGTACGGCGTCCACCGCGCGCCGCGCGACCGTCATCGGCGCCGGCGGCCTCGCCACCCTCACCGACGAGGAGGACCCGGGCGCCGACGCGGTCGGCGTCCGCCCGGTCGGCGCCTACCTCTACGAGCCCGACGGCGCCGTGATCCGCGCGGGCCTGGTCACCGCGGTCGCGGCCGGCGTCGGCGGCGGCCTGGTCGACCCGAAGATCGCCTACGTGAGCGCCGACGCGGCCTTCCGGACACCCTTCGCGCGCGGCTACCGGGTGCTCGAGGAGCTCCCCTACCGCGAGAAGCAGCTCAAGGCGGCGCTGCGCGAGCGCGGCGTCGGGCGGCTGACGATCAAGAAGCGCGGGGTCGACGTCGTACCGGAGGCGTTGCGCAAGCGCCTGGCCCTCCAGGGCGACGCCGAGGCCACGATCGTGCTCACCCGCGTCGCAGGCGAGGGCACGGCGCTGCTCGTCGAGCCCTTCTAGGGGCGGGGTGTGCGTCTCACCCGGCAGTTCGGTCCCGAATCGGCGGGATCCAGGACACGAATGCCGGGTGAGACGAAGAGACCGACCCCGCGAGGATGCACCCGCGTGGGCGACCCACGCAGAGTCAGGAGCGCCCCGCTCCGGGACGCACGACGCTAGCCCGCGAGGACGTCGGTCACCGGCAGGCTCGAGTCGGCCGGCAGGTCCAGCGAGGACGGCGTCCGCCCGCGCGCCACCATGGTCGAGCCGAGCGCGGCGACCATCGCGCCGTTGTCGGTGCACAGGCCCGGCCGCGGCACGCGAACCCGGATCCCGAGCTTGCCGGCGCGCTCCTCGGCGAGGGCGCGCAGCCGGGAGTTGGCCGCGACACCGCCGCCGATCATCAGGTCCTCGATGCCCTCGGCCTGGGCCGCGTCGAGCGCCTTGCGCACGAGCACGTCGCAGACGGCCTCCTGGAAGGACGCGGCGACGTCGGCGACCGGCACCGGCTCGCCGGAGCGCTCGCGCGCCTCGACCCAGCGGGCGACGGCGGTCTTGAGGCCGGAGAAGGAGAAGTCGAAGCGGTGCCGCTCGAGGTCGCGGCGGCTGGTCAGTCCGCGCGGGAAGTCGATGGCGACGGTGCTGCCCTCGCGGGCGACCCGGTCGATGTGCGGCCCGCCGGGGAAGGGCAGGCCGAGCAGCCGGGCGACCTTGTCGAAGGCCTCGCCGGCCGCGTCGTCGATGGTCGCGCCGAGCGGGTCGACGCCGTGGTCGGTGCCGGTGATGTCGGTGACCTTGAGCAGGCTGGAGTGGCCGCCGGACACGAGCAGCGCCAGCGACGGCTCGGGCAGCGGCCCGTGCTCGAGCTGGTCGACCGCGACGTGCGCGGCGAGGTGGTTGACACCGTAGATCGGCTTGCCGAGCGACAGCGCGAGCGCCTTCGCCGAGGCGACGCCGACGAGCAGCGCGCCGGCGAGGCCGGGGCCGTGGGTGACCGCGATCGCGTCGACGTCGGTGAGCGCGATGCCCGCCGTGTCGCAGGCGCGCTGGATGGTCGGGACCATCGCCTCCAGGTGCGCCCGGCTCGCGACCTCCGGCACGACGCCGCCGAAGCGGGCGTGCTGCTCGACGCTGCTCGCGACCGCATCGGCGAGCAGCGTGTGGCCGCGGACGATGCCGACACCCGTCTCGTCGCACGAGGTCTCGATGCCGAGGACCAGGGGTTCGTCGCGGATCATGCGCCCATTGTGACGGGTGCGCTCAGCACGAGCGCGGTGGTCCCGTCCCGGTAGTAGCGCGGACGCCGTCCGAGCTCCGCGAAGCCGCTGTGCTCGTAGAACAGCTGCGCGGCGAGGTTGTCCTCGCGGACCTCCAGCAGCAGCCGGCTCGCGCCCCGCGCGCCGGCGTGGGCGTGGGTGGCGGCGAGGATCGCCCTCGCGACTCCGGTCCGGCGCAGCGCGGGCGGCACCGCGATCCGCTGCAGCTCGGCGTCCGGCTCGACCACGCTGATCACCGCGTAGCCGGCGAAGGCTCCGTCGTCGCGGCGGGCGACGAGCACGCCGACGGTCGGCAGCCGGTCGCTCACCGCTTCGGCGAGCAGGGTCGGCGACCAGGGGTCGAGCGGGAAGGCATCGAGCTCGAGCTCGGCGATCTCGGCGACGTCGTCGGCCACCGCCGGGCCGACCTGCACGGTCATGGCCGCGGCGTCTCGTCGCTGAGGACCGCCTTCGGCGCCTTCGGGATCTCGGCGTCGGGACGGCGCAGGTACAGCGGCTCCGGGTCGAGGACGGCGAACCGCCCGGCCACCACGCCGCGGGCCAGCCAGCCGGCGCTCGGGCGCAGCGGCTCGTCGCGGTCGGGGAAGAAGTCCGGGTAGAGCGCGGCACCCTCCCCCACCGCCGGAGCCTCGGTGGCGAGGACGGCGGGGCGGTCGACGACCGGCTCGGCCAGCCGGGTGCCGCGGTCGTCGTACGACGCGAGGTAGACCTCCTTGCGCCGCGCGTCGGTCGCGACCACGAAGGTCCCCGAAACGGTGCCGGTCTCGACCGCCTCGAGCGCGAGCGGGTCGAGCGAGCACACGCCGTGGACCGGGACGCCGAGCACGTGCGCCATGGTCCGCGCCGTCACCAGCCCGACGCGCAGGCCGGTGAACGGCCCGGGGCCGACGCCGACCGCGATGCCGGTCAGCTCGGCGGGCGTGCGGCCGGCCTCGGCCAGCACCTGCGCGATGAGCGGCGCGAGCTGCTCGCCGTGGCGCATCGTGCTCGCGGCCGTCGCCTCCGCGACGACGTCACTGCCGTCATGAAGGGCGACGGTGACGGTCGGGGAGGCGGTGTCGAACGCGAGCAGCACGCCGACGAGGCTACCGGGAGGACTACCGCCAGACCTTCACGTAGTCGACGTCGAGCGTGACCGGCAGGATCGGCGTGCCCAGGTAGGTGTTGGCGCCGGTGCTGCTGAGCAGCTGGGAGAAGCTCATGATGAACCGCTTCCGGAAGCTGGCCGCGCCCTTGGTGTTGGTCAGGCAGGTCTTGCCGTCGACCGAGATGGACAGCCGGTCGGCGCTCCAGTCGAGCAGGTAGGTGTGCCACTGGCCGCGGGGCGCGAGGCAGTTCCACGCCGTGTTGAGGCCCGGGACCGGCCCGCCGTTGTCGTTGGCGGTGTAGTGCAGGAACGGGATCGCGAGCGTCGGGTACGCCGAGTAGTTCTCGACCACGTCGATCTCCCCGGAGGCCGGCCAGGTCGCGTCCGAGGCGTAGCGGGTGTCGGGCCACAGCCAGAAGGCCTCCTGGGCGCCCGGCCCGGCGACCGCCTGCGACTTCATCCGCACCTCGAAGCGGCCGTACTGCTGGCTCCACTTCCAGAAGGTGTTGACCGAGCCGGTCATGTACGACGCCCGGGTGCCGTCGGTGCGCAGCGGGCAGGTCGTCGCGTCCGTCGCCGGAAGCGCCGTCAGGTGGAGGGCGCCCCCACTCACGGCCACCGTCCGCGGGCTGTCGACCATGCAGGCGGCCCCGGACGTCGTACCGTCCATGACGTGCCAGCTGTCCCGGTTGAGGGCGCTGCCGTCGAAGTTGTCGACGAAGGTGCAGGAGTAGGTGCCGCCGCCGGCGCGGGCGACGAGCGTCCCGCAGGCGTCGGTCGGCGCCGGCTTGGCGGTCGCCGAAGGCGCCGGAGCGGCGGCTGCGGCGGCCGGCGGGGCTACCCGCTTGGCGACGCTCGCCTGGCCCTGCGAGATGACCCGGTAGCTGGTCAGCCGGCGCGGCGCGGAGACCGCGATCTTGAACGCCCCGCGGCTGTCGGCCTTGCGGGCGGCCAGCGACTTCCAGCCGGCCTTGGCGCGGACCTGCAGCCGCACCTTCGACCGCGGCGTGGCGCGGCCGGTGAAGACGACGGACGCACCGTGGTGCGTCGGTCGGTCGAGTGCCGGGCTCTTGTGACCGGCGGCCTGTGCCTGCGGCACGGTCAGCGCCAGCGCTGCCATGCACGTCAGCAGCAGACCCATGACGCTGCGCTTCCCCATGATGAACTTCCCCCCGATGGTTCCCTCCGTATGACCCTCGAGGGCCCACGTTCTTACGCTAGGAATCCAGGGGGCCCAGCGGCACCTCCACGCGGCTCGGACCGGATGGTCCGAAAACGCCGGACGGCCCCAGGACGTAGGTCCTGAGGCCGTCGGCCGATCGGTCAGCGTGACGCGGTCAGCGCACGCTCACTGCCAGACCTTGACGTAGTCGACGTCCAGCGTGCTCGGCAGCACCGAGCCGTCCTGGACGGCGTTGACGCCGGTGTCGTCGACCAGCTGCGAGAGCGCCATGATGAAGGGCTTGCGGAAGCTGCTCGCGCCCTTGGTGTTGGTGAGGCAGGTGAGGCCGTCGACCGAGATGGTCAGCTTGCTCGACGTCCACTCCAGGACGTAGGTGTGCCACTGCCCGCGCAGCGCGAGACAGCTCCATGACGTGTTCAGCCCCGGGCGCGGGCCGCCGTTGTCGTTCCACGAGTAGTGCAGGAACGGGATGTTGAGCGTCGGGTACGCCGCATAGGTCTCGGCGACGTCGATCTCGCCGGACGCCGGCCAGGTGGCGGCGGAGCTGGAGCGGGTGTCGGGCCAGAGCCAGAAGGCCGCGTGCGGCCCCGGGCCGGTGGCGACCGGCGACTTCATCCGGACCTCGAAGCGGCCGTACTGCTGGCTCCACTTCCAGAAGGTGTTGACCGCGCCGGTCATGTACGACGCGCGGGTGCCGTCGGAGCGCTCCGGGCAGGTGTCGGGAGCCGGCGTGGGCCGCGCGGTCAGGTGCAGCTGACCGTCGCTGACGGCGAGGGTGTCCGGGCTGTTGACGTAGCAGGCGGCGCCGGAGGTGGCGTTCTCCATGACGTGCCAGTACCGGTCGTCGAGCGACCAGCCGTCGAAGTCGTCGGCGAAGGTGCAGGTGTAGTAGCCCCCGCCCGGGCGCTTCTTGCGCGCCCCGCAGGCGTCGCTCGTCACCGCCGCGGTCGGCGTGGCCTTCGCTGCTGCCCCGGAGGCGACCGTCGCCGCCGCCTCGGTCTCGGGCATCGCCTCGACCTGCAGGCCGAGCAGCAGCAGTGCGGCGCTCGTCAGCGTGAGCGCGCGCTTGAACCCCATGAACCCCATGAACAACCCTTCGACGCAGTGACGCCCCAGTAGGCAAGCGGGACCCTACTGGTAAAGAGCCGTGGGAAGAACCCGTTCTAGCCCGAAAGCCCGGCCAGGTCGACGCCGAGCCAGCGCAGGCCGACCGGATCGAGCTCGACCATCCGCGGGTCGGCCTCCGGGTCGACGTCGGTGCGCGCGGTGGCCCGCGCGATCCGGATCTCGAGCCGGTCGTCGGAGAGTCCCTCGGCGATGCCGGTGCCCCATTCGACGACGGTGACCGCCTGGTCGAGCTCGGTGTCGAGGTCGAGGTCGTCGAGCTCGGCCTGCCCGCCGAGTCGGTAGGCGTCGACGTGGACGAGCGGCGGACCGTCACCGAGCGACGGGTGCACCCGGGAGATGACGAAGGTCGGCGAGGTGATCCCCCCGCGGACCCCGAGCCCCTCCCCCAGGCCCTGGGTGAACGTGGTCTTGCCGGCGCCCAGCTCGCCGCTGAGGACGACGACGTCGCCCGCGCGGAGCAGGCCGGCGACCCGCTGGCCCAGCGCGCGCATCTCCTCGGCGGTCGGGACGTCGACCGTGGCCGGGACCGGCCGCGCCATCTCGACGTACGGCGCGTGGCGGGCGGTCTCGACGAAGCCCATGTCGCGCCAGAACCCGCGGGTGCGCGGCAGCTCCTCGCGGGCCAGGATCACCGCACGGGTGACGCCGAGCCGGGACGCGGCGCGGAGCCCGGCCCGGACCAGCTCGCGGGCCAGGCCGCGACCCTGGGCGGACGGGTCGATGCCGAAGCGGCGCAGGTAGACCGCGCCGTCGACCGGGTCGAGGACGACGGTGCCGACCGGACGGCCGTCGTCGAGGACGAGCAGGCCGCCGCCGGGCTCGAGCATCGCGGCGATCGACTCCTCGGTCTCCGCCAGCGCATCGGCGGGCGGGTCGAGCGCGGGACGGGCGGCGAAGGCGGCCTTCACGACGGCGAGCACGTCGGCGGCGGCCTCGGGGCCGACACTCCTGGTCTGGATGCTCACCGCGCGGCTGCCCTCGCGGTCGCGGCGGTGATGAGCTGGTCGAGCTCGGCGTTGACCAGCTCGTGGCGCTCCATGACGACCATGTGGCCGGCGCCCTCGCACTCGAGCAGCCGCGAGCCCGGGATCCGGGAGTGCAGCTTGCGCGAGTGGCCGATCGACGTCAGCTTGTCGGCGGTGCCGCAGATGACCGACGTCGGCACCTGGCCGAGGATCTCGACGAAGTCGAACTTGTCGAGGCCGGAGAAGTTGGGGAAGAACTCGGCGACCACCTCGAAGGGCGTGGCGGCGAGCATCTCGTCGACGAACTCCACGTAGCCGCGCGGCACCTCCTCGCCGAACGCGAACCGGTCGGTCGCCACCGTCGCGACGGCGCCTCCGGCCCGCCGCAGCGAGTCGATGGCACGGTGGCCGCGGTGGAGCGTGCGCACGGCGCCGTGGGCGAACGGCCCGGCGAGGCGCGCGGGCAGCATCGGCAGCAGCATCCGGCTCGGGTCGAGCCCGCCGGCGGTGGTGGAGATCAGGCCGATGCCGACGACCCGGTCGCCGATCAGCTCGGGGTACTGCTCGGCGAGCGCCACGATGGACATCCCGCCCATCGAGTGGCCGACCAGGACGACGGGCCCGTCGGGCGCCACCTCGTCGAGCACCCGGCGCAGGTCGCGGCCGAGCTGGTCGATCGTCGCGTGGGTGCGCTCGGAGCGCCCGGACCGGCCGTGGGAGCGCTGGTCGTAGTAGACGGTCCGGACCAGGCCGCGGTAGGCCGCGCGCTGGAAGTGGCAGCAGTCGAGGTTGAGGCAGTAGCCGTGCACGAACACGACGGTGACGGGCGGCGGCGCGTCCACGGCCCGGCGCAGGAGTCGCTCGACCGCCCGGCCGTGCGGCTGGTCGCCGATCTCGTCGACCTCGACGTGCAGCGGCAGCCCGTCGTCGGCGACGACGGTGATCGGCTCCGAGCGCAGCGACCCGAACGGGATGTCCTCGCCGGCGCGGCTGCTGATCGCCCGCTGCTGGCGCACGATCCCGACGGCGGCGCTGCCCGCGGCAGCGACGCCGAGGGCGCCGGCGACCGAGCCGACGATCCGGCCCCGGCGGCTCATGCGCCGTCCTCGCCGTCGGCAGGCTCGGCGTTGAGGTAGGTGCGGGACATCCGGCCCCCGATCCTGGTCACGATCTCGTAGTTGATGGTGCCGCACGCCTCGGCCCAGTCCTGGGCGGTCGGGCCGCCCGCGCTCGACGGTCCGAGGACGAGGACGTCGCTGCCGACCTCGGGCCGGTCGCCGCCGAGGTCGACGACGAACTGGTCCATGCAGACGCTGCCGCGGATCGGCCGGCGCTTGCCGTCGATCGACACGGTCGCGGCCGAGTCGGCGGCGCCGGGGCGCGACGCGTGCCGCGGGATGCCGTCGCCGTAGCCGACCGGGACCAGACCGACCGTCGTCGCGTGGTCGGCGACCCAGTGGTGGCCGTAGGAGACGCCGTCGCCGGGCGCGAGGTCCTTGACCATGAGCAGCGGCGCGTGGACGGTCATCGCCGGCACCAGTCCGACGTCGGTGGCCTCGCCGGGCGCCGGGTCGAGGCCGTAGAGCGCGATGCCGCAGCGGACCGCGTCGAAGCGGGCGCTCGGGCGCAGCAGCGCCGTCGCGGAGTTGGCGAAGTGGCGCAGCTCGGGCCGCAGCCCGTGCTCGTCGGCGAGCGCGAGCGCGTCGCGGAAGGCCTGCTCCTGCCGGTCGTTGGCCGGGTGGGCGGGGTCGTCGGCGCAGGCGGGGTGGGTCCAGATGCCCGTGATCCGCCAGAGACCGGCCCGCTCCCCCTCGGCGGCGCGCCCGAAGAGCGCGGGCCACTCGGCGCGCGGCGACCCGGCGCGGGACATCCCGGTGTCGAGCTTGAGCTGGACGCGGGCCGGCTCGGCCCGGCCGGCGAAGGCCGCCGCCATCGTCTCGAGGTGGCCCAGCCCGTGGGCGCTGACGTCGATGCCGGCATCGGCCGCGGCGGCGAAGTCGGAGTCGGGCCCGGCGATCCAGCACAGCAGCGGCCCGTCGATGCCGGCAGCCCGCAGCGCGAGCGCCTCCTCGACGGTGGCCGTGCCGATCCAGTCGGCGCCGCCCTGCTTCGCGGCACGCGCGGACTCGACCGCGCCGTGGCCGTAGCCGTCGGCCTTGACGACCGCGACGAGCGGGACGCCCGCGGTCTCGCGCAGGAGACGCGCGTTGCCCCGGATCGCGGCCAGGTCGACGACGATCTCCGCGGGGCCGAGCAGGGGGCGGGACATGTGCTTATCGTCCCATCACGGGGTGGCCAGGGCTCCGAGCAGGGCCGGAAGTGAGCGCGCGACGTCGGAGGCGACGATCGGACCGCGCCGGGCGGCCAGGGTGGCGGCCGCGCCGTGCAGCCAGGAGCCGACCGACGCCGCGTCGTACGGCGTGAGGCCCGCGGCGAGCAGCGCCCCGATCAGCCCGCCGAGGACGTCGCCCGCTCCCGCGGTCGCCAGCCACGGCGTGCCGGCCGTGGTCACCCGGGCGTGGCCGTCGGGGCGGGCGATGACGGTGTGGCGTCCCTTGAGCAGCACCACGGCGTCGTACTGGCGGGCGGCGAGGCGGGCGTGGTCGAGCCAGCGGGCCTCGACGTCGGCGCGCTCGACGCCGAGCATCCGGGCCAGCTCGCCGGCGTGGGGCGTGAGCACGGCGGGGCGGCCGCGGGCGAGGCCCGCGTGGGCGAGCGCGTCGGCGTCGACGACCAGCGGCACGCCGTCGGCGACCGAGCGGCGCAGCGCGTCCTCGGCGCCGTCGTCGCTGCCGGAGCCGACCACCCACGCCTGCACCCGGCCCGGCCCGACCACCTCGGGGTGCGCGGCGCGGACCATCGCGGCGGCCTCGGGCGCGCCGTCGTACCGGACCATGCCGGCGAGGCCGCAGGCCGCGCCGGACACGCTGAGCAGCGCGGCGCCGGTGTAGGTCGCCGAGCCGGCGCGGACGCCGACGACGCCGCGGGCGTACTTCTGGGCGTCGAGCGAGGGCCGCGGAAGGAGCGCGGCGACGTCGGCCGCCTGCAGCGCCTCGACCGGCGGCTCGGGCAGGGTCAGGCCGATGTCGACCAGGTGGATCGCACCGCACGCCTGGGCCGCGGGGTCGACGAGGTGGCAGACCTTGTGGGTGCCGAAGGTGACCGTGACGTCGGCGCTGACGTGGGGACCGCTGATCTCACCGGTGTCGACGTCGACGCCCGAGGGCGTGTCGACCGCGACGACCGGGGTGCCCGCGACGTGGGCGAGCGCGGCGACGGCGTCGGGGCGCAGACCCGGGCGGCCGCCGATGCCGACGATCCCGTCGACGACGACGTCGAAGGCGCCCGGGGCCGGCCGGCCGATGCGACCGCCCGCGCCGCGCAGCGCGGCGACGCCGCCCTCGTGGGCCGACGAGGAGAGCAGCCAGGCCTCCACCTGGACGCCGCGGCGGGCGAGCGTCGCGCCGGCGTAGAGCGCGTCGCCGCCGTTGTCGCCGGAGCCGACGAGAAGCAGCACCCGGCGGCCGTAGGCGGAGCCGAGGAAGTCGAGGACGGCGTACGCGAGGCCGGCCGCGGCCCGCTGCATGAGCGCGCCCTCGGGCAGCCGGGCGAGCAGCTCGGCCTCGGCGGCGCGGACCTGCTCGACGGCGTGGGCGCGGAGCACGCGGTCAGCTCTCCAGGACGACGACCGCGGACGCGATGCCGCCGTCGTGGGTCAGGGACAGGTGCACCGAGCGCACGTCCTGCCGGTCGGCCTCGGCGAGCACGGTGCCGCGCAGCACGAAGCGCGGCCGGCCGCTGTCCTCGGACACCACCTCGGCGTCGTGCCAGTGCATCCCGCGGGGGGCGCCGAGCGCCTTGGCCAGCGCCTCCTTGGCCGCGAACCGGGCGGCGAGCGACGACGGCGGCCTGTCGCGCTCGGCGTCGGTGAACAGCCGGTCGACGAGCGCCGGCGTACGGCGGCACGACTCCTCGAACCGCGCGATCTCGCACACGTCGATGCCGACGCCCACCACCGCCACCGGATTACTCGACCGTGACGGACTTGGCGAGGTTGCGCGGCTGGTCGACGTCGTGGCCGAGCACGGTGGCCAGCTCGCACGCGAACAGCTGCAGCGGGACGATCGCGACCAGCGGCTGGAGCAGGACCGGCACCTTGGGCAGCCGGATCAGCACGTCGGCGTAGGGCTCGATGGAGGAGTCGCCGTCCTCGGCGAGGCAGATGGTGCGGGCGCCGCGCGCCCGGACCTCCTGGATGCCGCTGAGCATCTTGCCGTGGAGGTGGTCGCGGCCCTGGGGCGGGACGACGCAGAGCACCGGCAGGTTGTCCTCGACGAGCGCGATCGGGCCGTGCTTGAGCTCGCCGGCGGCGAAGCCCTCGGCGTGCAGGTAGGCGAGCTCCTTGAGCTTGAGCGCGCCCTCGAGCGCGACCGGGTAGCCGGCGTGGCGGCCGAGGAAGAGCACGGAGCGGGTGCCGGCGTGGTCGGCGGCGAGGGCGTAGACCTCCTCCGCCCGCTCGAGCACGGTCTCGATGTGGCCGGGCATGGCCTCGAGGTGCTCCATGATCTCGTCGATCTCGTCGCCGAAGCGGGTGCCCTTGACCTGCGCGATGTAGAGCGCGAGCAGGTAGCAGGCGACCAGCTGGGTGAGGAAGCCCTTGGTGGAGGCGACGCCGATCTCGGGGCCGGCGTGGGTGTAGATCACCGCGTCGGACTCGCGCGGGATCGACGAGCCGTTGGTGTTGCAGATCGCGAGCACCTTGGCGCGCTGGGCACGCGCGTGGCGGATCGCCTGGAGCGTGTCGGCGGTCTCGCCGGACTGGCTGATCGCGACGATGAGCGTGGTGGCGTCGATGATCGGGTCGCGGTAGCGGAACTCGGAGGCGAGCTCGACCTCGACCGGGGTGCGCGTCCAGTGCTCGATGGCGTACTTGGCGACCATGCCGGCGTAGAACGACGTACCGCACGCGATGATGATGATCTTGTCGACGTCGCGCAGCTCCTCGTCGGCCAGGCGCATCTCGTCGAGCTGCAGCTGCCCGGCCGCCGTACGGCGTCCGATGAGCGAGTCGGCGACCGCGCGCGGCTGCTCGAAGATCTCCTTGCGCATGAACCAGTCGTGACCGTCCTTCTCGGCGGCCGAGAGGTCCCAGTCGACGTGGAAGCGGCGCGGCTCGACCACGCGGCCGCGGAAGTCGGTGACGACGACCTCGTCGCGGGTCATCGAGACGACCTGGTCCTGGCCGAGCTCGAGCGCCTCGCGGGTGAACTCGATGAACGCGGCGACGTCGGAGCCGAGGAAGTTCTCGCCCTCCCCCAGGCCGACGACGAGCGGCGAGTTGCGGCGGGCCGCGACCACCCGGCCGGGCTCGGCCGCGTCGACCGCGACCAGGGTGAACGCGCCGTCGAGCTGCTGGCAGACGCGCTGCATCGCCGTGGTCAGGTCGACGCCCGACTGCACCTGCAGCTCGACCAGGTGGGCGACGATCTCGGTGTCGGTCTCGGAGAGCAGCTCGTGGTCGTCGGCCTCGACGCGGGCACGCAGCTCGAGGAAGTTCTCGATGATGCCGTTGTGGACCAGCGCGACCCGGCGCGCGCCACCCGTGTGCGGGTGGGCGTTGACGTCGTTGGGCGGGCCGTGGGTCGCCCACCGGGTGTGCCCGATGCCGACCTCGGCGACGGGCATCGGCGTCTCGCCGAGGACCTTCTCGAGGTTGGCCAGCTTGCCCGCCCGCTTCTCCACCGACAGCACGCCGTCGGCGACGACGGCGACCCCCGCGGAGTCGTAGCCGCGGTACTCGAGCCTGCGGAGACCGTCGATGACGGTGTCCTGGGCCGACCGAGGCCCGACGTATCCGACGATGCCGCACATGATCGCTCAGTCTAGGTGGTCCCCCGTCCGGATCGGGGACGCGCCTGACCCCCGGGGGAACGTGGCTGGAATGATCGGCGCCATGACGACGGGCGCGAGCACGCCGGACACCCACCACGGCGAGGAGTCCCGGGAGGCGTCGCCGTACGTCGAGCTGGACCGGGCGACGTGGGCGAAGCTGGCGTCGGAGACCGAGAGTCCCCTGACGAGCGACGAGGTGCACCGGCTCCGCGGCATCGGCGACTCGCTCGACCTGCGCGAGATCCGCGACGTCTACCTCCCGCTGTCGCGGCTGCTGTCGCTGCGCGTGAGCTCGGCCACGGACCTGCACCACGCGCAGGAGGAGTTCCTGCACCGGCAGACGCCGCCCCGGACGCCGTTCGTCATCGGCCTGGCCGGCTCGGTCGCCGTCGGCAAGTCGACCGCCGCCCGCGTCCTCCAGCAGATGCTCGCCCGCTGGCCCGAGCACCCCAATGTCGCCCTCGTCACCACCGACGGCTTCCTGTACCCGAACGCCGAGCTCGAGGCGCGCGGCCTGCTGCAGCGCAAGGGCTTCCCCGAGTCGTACGACCGTCGCAAGCTGCTGAAGTTCGTGATCGACATCAAGTCGGGCATCGACGAGGTCGAGGCGCCGGTCTACTCGCATCTCGTCTACGACGTCGTCCCGGACGAGAAGATCGTGGTCAAGCGCCCCGACATCGTCATCGTCGAGGGCCTCAACGTCCTCCAGCCCGCCCGCGCCCGCGAGGACGGCCGCACCGGCCTCGGGCTCTCTGACTTCTTCGACTTCTCGATCTTCGTCGACGCCAACACCAACCACATCCGCGACTGGTACGTCGACCGCTTCCTCAAGCTGCGCGAGACCGCCTTCCGCGACCCGTCGTCGTACTTCGCGAGGTATGCGTCGCTCACCCACGACGAGGCCGTCGACGAGGCCCGTCGGATCTGGGACGCCATCAACGGCCCGAACCTGACCGAGAACGTGCTGCCCACCCGGTCGCGGGCGACCCTGGTGCTGCGGAAGTCGAAGGACCATTCGGTCCGGTACGTGCGGCTGCGCAAGATCTGATCGGGCCGCGGGCGACAACGGCGGCCGCCAACAGAGTCGTGTGCCCCAGAACCCGCCCACACGCGTTCTCAGGCACACGACTCCCCCGCGAAGCGGGCGGCCGCGTCAGCGGCGGTGCGAGCGCAGCGAGTGCCGGCAGCCACGCCAAGCGCGGCCGCCCGACCAGCCCCACCGACCAGCCCGCACACCATCCCCGTAGACCTGAACCATTCAGAATCGGCGCCAAGATGGCCCATCCGTGCCATCAACACCGCGCCCCACCGCTCCTAGCGTCGGGAACCTCCCGACCCCCGTCCTAGGAGCAGCCATGCACCGCACCCTCACCTCCCTCGCCCTCGTCGCCGCGCTGACCGTCGCCGGCTCCTCGCTCGCCTCGGCCGACGACGCCGGCACGCCCGGCAACCATCGCCCGCTGGCCGCGCGCAAGGCGCCGCCGTCCCCCGCCGCCAAGGAGTGGTCGTCGGTCAGCCCCTGCCTGCTCGGCACGGTCAAGGTCAAGGCGGGCCAGACCCGCGCGCTCGCGGTCCGGGGGCGCTGCGGCGTGCCGGCGTGGGCCACGGACGCGGCGGTCAACGTCCTCGCACACAGCACCACCCGCAAGCCCGCCCGCACGTACGTCGGCGCGGTGCCGGTCGCCGCGAGCCCCGGCCGGGGCGACGGCACGGGCCAGACCACGCTGACGCTCAGCCCGTCGGGCGCGCTGGCGGTGAAGGCGACCGGCGGTACGGCGAAGGTCAGCGTCTACGTGACCGGCTTCGCGGCGCCGTCGATCCACGCGGTGCTCGCCTACAACGGCGGCATCGTCAGCGGCTCGCCGCGGGTGCTGAGCTCGACCCGGACGTCGGCCGGGAGCTATGACGTCGTCATCGACCGCGACATCTCCAACTGCACGCCGATCGCGAGCATCAACGGCAGCGCGTTCTTCGCCTCGGCGTACCGCTCCGGCCCCTCGACCGTCCACGCCAACACCTACAACCCGGCCGGTACCCCGGTCGACCTGTACTGGACGCTGACCGTCATCTGCTGAGACCGGCGTCACCGGCGAGGGCCCGAGGACCGCGGAATCCGCGGGTTTCGGGCCCTCCGCATCCGGCAACGAGCCGGGCATGAAGCCCCAGAAGATCTCGGCCCTGGCCGCCCTGCTCGCGGTCTCCACCGTCGCCCTGAGCGCCTGCAACGACGACGAGCCGGCCACCAAGGCCGACTCCAGCGCGACGGCCGACGCGCCCAGCGACCCGAGCGACACCACCGACACCAGCACCGACACCAGCACCGACACCAGCACCGACACCAGCACCGACACCAGCACCGACACCACCGACGACACCACGGACGCCGCCCCGAGCGGCGACGTCACCGCCCCCGGCACCGAGCTGGCGTTCGGCGCACCGGCCGTCGTCCCGTTCGAGTCCGGAGACAGCAAGGGCACCATCGAGGTGACCGTCACCGGCATCACCAAGGGCACCGCCGCCGACCTCGCGCCGCTCAACCTCGGCGACCGCGCGAAGGGCTACGTCCCCTACTACATCAAGCTCGACGTCAAGGGCGTCGCCGACAGCAAGGCGCTGTCGAACTACTCGATCAACGAGTCGATCGAGGGCACCCTGCCCGACGGCTCCGAGGCGCAGTCGATCTCCATCATCGGCACGTTCACGCCGTGCGACGGCGAGTCCTTCCCGAGCGACTTCGCCGACGGCCAGACGTTCTCGACCTGCGTCCCCTACCTCGCCCAGGAGGCCTCGTCGGTGGCCGGTGCCCGCTTCGCGCCCAACGACGGCCCCTACAGCTCGTACGACGGCAAGCCCGTCCTCTGGAAGTAGGGACTCACCCCACGTCGCGGCGTAGCGTCGTCAGCCGTCCGGCGACGGCGAACGCCGCGGCGTACCCCAGCAGCACCAGCGCCGCCGCCCACCGCGGGAGCAGGTCGACGGTGCCCGAGCCGCTGAGGAAGGACGCGCCGATCAGCGAGTCGGCCGCTCCCCCGGGTAGGTACGACGAGGCACCGGCCAGCGCGTCGACCTGCGCGAGCACCACCCGCGCGATCGGCTCGACGAACTGGGTGAACGCGAGGATCACCACGATCGCGGCCACCTGGTTGGAGAGCACCGACCCGAGCGCCACGCCGATCACTGCCCACAGCGCCACCACGATCACGCCGAAGAACAGCCCGAGCAGCACCTCGCCGTCGCCGAGCATCGCGCCGTCGCCCTTGATCTGCAGCAGCGGAGCACCGCCGAGCACGGTCGCGGCGACGCCGACGACGCCCGCGACCAGTCCGATCGGCACGACCGAGATCAGCTTGGCGACGAGGAAGCGGGTCCGGTCCGGCTCGACCAGCAGGCTCTGCGTGATCGTCTTGTGCCGGAACTCGGTGGTCATCGCCAGGCTCCCGATGACGAGCGGGAAGACGTAGCCCACCCCGTTGACGATCGAGTACGTCGCCCGCGCGGCCGCGACTCCCTCCAGCGGCGGGCGCCCGCCGTCCGGCGCGAACACGAAGGTCGTCGACACCACGGCCGCCACGAACACCAGGTAGGCGACCATCACGATCAGCAGCAGCCACCACAGCCGGGTGCTGACCAGCTTGCGGTACTCCGCGACCAGCGCGGCCCTCATCGGCCCTCCTCCGGCCGGGTGAGCTCGAAGAAGAGCGCCTCCAGGTCGACGTCGCGGCGCACCAGCTCGTGCAGCTCGATCCCGGCCGCGTGCGCGGCGGCGCCCACCTCGGCGGCGCTCGCGCCGTCGACGAGCAGGCCGCCGTCCTCGGGCTGGACGGTCCAGCCCTGGGTCGCGGCGAGCGCGGTGACCGCGTCGGGCCGCGGCGTCTCGACGTACGCCGCCGGGGTGGCGCGGGTGCGCAGCTCGGCCAGCGTCGACGCGTGCCGGAGCCGGCCCTGCGCGATGACGACAACGTCGTCGACGCTCGCCTCGACCTCGCGCAGCAGGTGGCTGGAGACCAGGACGGTCCGCCCCTCCCCCGCGAACTGCCGGAGCAGCCGGCGGATCCAGACGATCCCCTCGGGGTCGAGGCCGTTGGTCGGCTCGTCGAGGACGATCACCGGCGGGTCGGCGAGCAGCGCGGTCGCCAGCCCGAGGCGCTGCCGCATGCCGAGGGAGTACTTGCCGACCCGCTGCTTCGCGGCGTGGTCGAGCCCGACCGCCTCCAGCACCTGCCGGCAGCGCTGCTTCGAGACACCGACCTGCGGTGCGAACACCTCGAGGTGCCCGAGTCCGGTGCGGCCCGGGTGGAAGCTCGACGCCTCCAGCGCCGCGCCGACCACCCGCCCCGGCTGCTGGTAGGACGTGTACGGCCGGTCGCCGACGAGCGCGCGGCCGGCGGTGGGCCGGGTGAGCCCGAGCAGCATCCGCAGGGTCGTGGTCTTGCCGGCGCCGTTGGGACCGAGGAATCCGGTGACCGCGCCGGGCCGAACGCTGAACGCGAGGTCGTCGACCGCGCGCACGCTGCCGAACTGCTTGGTCAAGCCGTCGATGACGAGTGGGGGGACTGTCATGGCCCCCACCCTTTCAAACGCGTCGGGTCAGAGCGCGAGCCGCTCCCGTACGACGTCGGCGAGCCGATGCGCGACGGCCTCCGCCTGCTCGGCGGTCGGCGCCTCGACCATCACCCGCACCAGCGGCTCGGTGCCGGACGGCCGGAGCAGCACCCGCCCGGTGGCGCCCAGCTCGGCCTCCGCCTCCGCGACCGCGGCGACCAGCGCCAGGTCGTCGGTGCCCGCGCGGTCGACGCCGCCCACGTTGACGAGGACCTGCGGCAGCCGGGTCATCACGCCGGCGAGCTCGGCGAGCGAGGAGCCGGTCGCGACCATCCGCTGCAGCACGTGCAGGGTGGTCAGCAGGCCGTCGCCGGTGGTGGCGTGCTGGCTGAGGATGACGTGGCCGGACTGCTCGCCACCGAGGGTGTAGCCGCCGGCGCGCATGTCCTCCAGCACGTAGCGGTCGCCGACGCCGGTCTGGCGCACGGTCACGCCCGCGGCGGCCATCGCCTGGACCAGGCCGAGGTTGCTCATCACGGTCGCCACGAGGGTGTCGTCGGCGAGCCGGCCCGCGCCCTTGAGCGCCAGCGCGAGGATCGCCATGATCTGGTCGCCGTCGACGACCCGGCCGGCGTGGTCGACCGCGAGGCAGCGGTCGGCGTCGCCGTCGACCGCGAAGCCGGCGTCGGCGCCGTGCTCGAGGACGGCCGCACGCAGCGGGTCGAGGTGGGTGGAGCCGCAGCCCTCGTTGATGTTGAGGCCGTCGGGGTCGGCGCCGATGGTGATCACGGTCGCGCCGGCGGCCTCGAGCGCCTTGGGGCCGACCACGCTGGCGGCGCCGTGGGCGCAGTCGAGCACGATCCGCAGGCCCGCGAGCGGCTTGCCGTCGGGGTCGTCGAGGGTGCCGACGAGGTGGGCGACGTACTCCTCGTGGGTCGTCTCGTAGGCCGACACCCGGCCGACGGCCGCGCCGGTGGGGCGCTCCCACTCCTCGCCCATCGCGGCCTCGATCAGGTCCTCGTGGGTGTCGTCGAGCTTGACCCCGCCGCGGGCGAGGAACTTGATGCCGTTGTCGGGCATCGGGTTGTGCGACGCGCTGAGGACGACGCCGAGGTCGGCGTCGAGCGCATCGGTGAGGTGGGCGACGCCGGGCGTGGGGACCACGCCGAGCAGCAGCACGTCGACGCCCGCCGAGGCGAGCCCGGCGACGACGGCGCCCTCGAGGAAGTGGCCGGAGACGCGGGTGTCGCGTCCGACGACGGCCAGCGGCCGGTGGTCGTCGACCTCCTTGCGCAGCACGCGCGCGGCGGCCTCGCCGAGGTCGAGCGCCAGCTGGGCGGTCAGCTCGACGTTCGCCAGGCCGCGCACGCCGTCGGTTCCGAAGATGCGGGTCACAGGGGCTCCCTCGTCGTACCGGGGTGGAAAACGGGCGACGGGGCCACGGACCGCAGCAGTAGCGGTGCGTGGCCCCGTCGGTTGATCGCCTGGAAGGAGATCAGCGCTTCGAGTACTGCGGAGCCTTGCGAGCCTTCTTGAGACCGGCCTTCTTGCGCTCGGTCGCACGGGCGTCGCGGGTCAGCAGACCGGCCTTCTTCAGGGTCGGGCGGTTCGCGTCGAGGTCGATCGCGTTGAGCGAGCGGGCAACGCCCAGGCGCAGCGCGCCGGCCTGGCCGGTGATGCCGCCGCCGTGGATGCGGGCGATGACGTCGAAACGGCCCTCGAGGCCGAGAGCCGCGAACGGCTCGTTGACGACCTGCTGGTGCAGCTTGTTGGGGAAGTAGTCCTCGATGGTCCGGCCGTTGATGGTCCAGTTGCCGGTGCCGGGGACGAGACGCACGCGCGCGACGGCCTCCTTGCGTCGGCCGGTGGCCGCGCCGGGGGCGATGGTCGCGGGGCGGGCGTCGACGGCGGCGGCCGACGGGGAGGTCTCGCTGGTGTAGGCGACACCCTGCTCGTCGGTCTCGAAGGTCTCCTCGACCTCAACCGAGTTGGTGGAGTTGTTCTCAGTCACTTGATAAGTCCTCAGTCCTGGTCAGCTCTGTCGAGAAGTCACTGGGAGATCTGGGTGATCTCGAAGGGGACGGCCTTCTGGGCCTGGTGGGGGTGAGCCGGGCCGCTGTAGACCTTCAGCTTCTTGATCATCTGCCGGCCGAGGCGGTTCTTCGGCAGCATGCCCCACACGGCCTTCTCGACGGCCTTGCGGGCGTCCTTGTCGATGACCTCACCGATCGGGGTCGCGGTCAGACCGCCCGGGAAGCCCGAGTGGCGGTAGACCATCTTGTCGGCACGCTTGTTGCCGGAGAGGGCGACCTTGTCGGCGTTGACGACGATGACGTAGTCACCGGTGTCGGCGTTGGGCGCGTAGATCGCCTTGTGCTTGCCGCGCAGGAGGTTGGCGGCGGTGACGGCCAGGCGACCGAGGACGACGTCGGTCGCGTCGATCACGAGCCAGGCGCGCTCGACGTCGCCGGGCTTCGGAGCGTAGGTGCGCATGATGCGTACCCTTCCTTGCTAGTTCGTAGCCGCCGACGGTTGCCGGCAGCGGTGCCTTCGCGACCTGATCTCCCAGACCACTCGGGCGACGTCTCCTGACGAACTCAGCCCGGCCCACGACTCGCTCGTCATCACGACGATCCGAGGGCGATCCGGGTCTGCCTCGCGCAGCGCGCGAAGCGGCAGAAGACGCGACCGACAAGGCTACGGCGCGCGCTCACCGGGAGCAAATCGCGCGGGGCACAGGCACCGCGTCGTCCGGGCCCGGATTCACGGTTCGGGACACCGGCTACCGGCTCCGCGGGGTCGCGGACTAGGTTGGCAGCGTGACTGACTCTCTCACCGTACGCGACAACCGCACCGGCGCGGAGTACGAGATCCCGATCACCGATGGCACCATCAAGGCCGCGGACCTCGGGCAGATCAAGCTCAACGACGACGAGCCGGGACTGGCCACCTACGACCCGGGCTTCGTGAACACCGCTTCGTGCCGGAGCTCCATCACCTATATCGACGGTGACAAGGGCATCCTCGAGTACCGCGGCTACCCGATCGAGCAGCTGGCGGAGAAGTCCAACTTCCTCGAGGTCGCCTATCTCCTGATCCACGGCGAGCTGCCCACCAAGGAGCAGTACGAGAACTGGGTCCACGAGATCACGTTCCACACGTTCGTCCACGAGAACGTCAAGGGCTTCATGCAGGGCTTCCGGTACGACGCGCACCCGATGGGGATGCTGATGGCGTCGGTGGGGGCCCTGTCGACGTTCTACCCCGAGTCGCGCCACATCGAGGACCCGGACAACCGCCACATCCAGATCGTCCGGATGATCGCGAAGATGCCGACGCTCGGCGCCTGGTCCTTCCGCCACGCCCAGGGCAAGCCCTACATCTACCCCGACAACGAGCTCTCCTACGCCGAGAACTTCCTCTCGATGCTCTTCAAGATGAGCGAGTCGAAGTACGCCGCCGACCCGCGGATCGCGAAGGCGCTCGACGTCCTGTTCATCCTGCACGCCGACCACGAGCAGAACTGCTCGACCAACGCGGTGCGCTCGGTCGGCTCCTCGCAGGTCGACCCGTACTCGGCCGTCGCGGCCGGCATCGGCGCCCTCTACGGCCCGCTGCACGGCGGCGCCAACGAGGCGGTGCTCAAGATGCTGCGCCGGATCGGCACCAAGGACAACATCCCCGCCTTCATCGAGGGCGTGAAGAACGGCGAAGAGCGCCTGATGGGCTTCGGCCACCGGGTCTACAAGAACTACGACCCGCGCGCCAAGATCATCAAGAAGGCCTGCGACGACGTCTTCGAGGTCACCGGGGTCAACCCGCTGCTCGAGGTCGCCCAGGAGCTGGAGAAGATCGCGCTCGAGGACGAGTACTTCGTCAAGCGGCGCCTCTACCCCAACGTCGACTTCTACTCCGGCCTGATCTACGAGGCGCTGGAGTTCCCGCCGGAGATGTTCACGGTCCTGTTCGCGATCGGCCGCACCCCCGGCTGGCTCGCGCAGTGGCTGGAGCTGACCCAGGACAAGGAGCAGAAGATCGCGCGCCCCAAGCAGATCTACACCGGCGCCCGGACGCTCGACTTCGTCCCCGCCGAGGAGCGCTGGGCCTGATCTTGGCTCACTCCCCTGCCGCATCCGACACGACCCCGGCCACCCAGGTGGCCGGGGTCGTGTGGGATCTGGGCAACGTCCTCATCGCGTGGGAGCCGGTCCGCGCGGTCGCCGCGGGCGTCGGTGACGCGGAGGCCCGCCGGTTCATCGCCGGCTTCGACTTCGGCGCCTGGAACCACTCCTGCGACGCCGGCCGCCCCTGGTCGGCCGCCCTCGCCGAGCTGGCCGCGACCGCGCCCGAGTGGACCGCCCACGGCCAGGCCTACTACGACCACTTCGGCGCCTCCCTGACCGGCGAGGTGCCGGGCACCGTCGACGTCGTACGGGAGCTGGCGGCGGCGGGCGTGCCGCAGTGCGGGCTCACCAACTGGTCGCACGAGCTCTACCACGCCCACGCGCCCGCCCGCTTCCCGTTCCTCGGCCTCCTCGACCACGTCGTCGTCTCGGGCACCGAGGGCATCGCCAAGCCCGACCCGCGGATCTACCGCCGCGCCGCCGAGCGCTCCGGACTCGACCTGTCGGCGCTGGTGTTCGTCGACGACCGGGCCGACAACGTCGCCGCGGCGCGGACGCTGGGCATGACCGGCGTGGTGTTCACCGACGCGCCGTCGCTGCGGGCCGAGCTGGTGGCGCTCGGGCTGCTCGCGGAGGCTCAGGCGAGCAGCGCGTCGATGTCGACCGGGACCTCGACCGCGCCGTAGCGCAGGATCGCCTCGCCGCCGCTGAAGCGGCCGGTCTCGACGAAGGCGCCGTCGGCGAGCCGCAGGGTGATCACCTCGTGCTCGCGCGGGTCGACGATCCAGTACGACGGCGCGCCCCAGGCCGCGTAGCGCTCGGCCTTCGCCCGGTAGTCGTTGGCCCGGCGGGAGGAGACGATCTCGACGACCAGGTGCGGGACACCGGACAGGGCCCGCTGCTCGTCGGTGATGTCGTGCACCATCAGGTCGGGCCCGAGGTCCTCGCGCACGCCGGTCGGGATCCAGCCCCAACCGCCGGTGACCTTGGTGCCTGGCGCGACGTGCTGAGCGACCGGCACGTGCAAGCGGAACTGGATGTCCTGATGACGTTGGGAAGGTTGTGCAGCCACGACGAGAGCGCCTCCGTAGTACTCACTCGGGACCACGTCCGCGGCGAGGTACTCCTCCCACGTCATCGGGAAGCGCTGCATCACGTCACCTCGGCGGATCGACTCCATGGCCACGATCATCGCTGCTCCATCCGGTTTCGGCGTCTCCCGAGAGACTCGCCGACGCCTGAAGTGAACGCAACCTCGACCGGCCACGCAAGCAGCAGGATCAGCGCTGTGGACAACCCGGCAGCGCCGCCTCGTACAGCCACGGCCCGAGCACCCCGGCGACGTCCACCCCGGTCGCGTCGGCCGCGAACGCGACGAACTCCTCGGTCGTGACCGACCCGCCGGCGCGCGCCGCCACCCACCCGCGCAGCACCTCGAAGAACGCCTGGTCCCCCACCGCGACGCGCAGCGCGTGCAGGGCCAGCGCGCCGCGCTTGTAGACCCGGTCGTCGAACATGACCTCCGGCCCCGGGTCGGCGAGGACCAGGTCCTGCGGCTCGGCGGTGAGCCGCTCGTGGTGGTGGCGGGCCCAGCCGTCGCAGGTGAAGGGGCCGCCGGACTCCTCCGACCACAGCCACTCGGCGTAGCAGGCGAAGCCCTCGTGCAGCCAGATGTCGCGCCAGGTCCGCAGCGTCACCGCGTTGCCGAACCACTGGTGCGCCATCTCGTGCGCGATCAGCCGCACGTGCGACCAGTCCGCGGTGCAGAAGTTGCGGCCGAAGGTCGACAGGCTCTGGCTCTCGAGCGGGATCTCGAGGTCGTCGTCGGTGACGACGGCCGTGTAGGAGTCGAACGGGTAGGCGCCGAAGACCCGCGAGAAGAACGTCATCATCGCCGGCTGCGTGTCGAAGGAGTCGGTCAGGTCGACGTCCGCGGGCCCGATCGTGACCACGGACGGCGCGTGCTCGGTCGTCACGTAGCGCCCGATCTGCACCGTCGCCAGGTAGGTCGCCATCGGCCGGTCCATCTCGTAGGTCCACGTGTCGACGCTGGCGCGGCGCCGCTTGTCGACGAGCGTGCCGTTGGCGACGACGGCATAGCCCGACGGCGCCGACAGCGAGATCCGGTACGTCGCCTTGTCGTCGGGCCGGTCGTTGCACGGGAACCACGTGGGCGCACCGTGGGGCTGGGCGGCGACGATGACGCCGTCCTCGAGCTCCTCCCAGCCGGCGTCGCCGTGGTGGCGGTCGATGACCGGCTGCGGCGAGCCGCCGTAGGCGATGGTGACGGTGAGCTCGGTGCCGGCGGGGCAGATCCGGTCGAGCTGGAGCACCAGCCGCTCGGAGCGCGCCGACCACTTCTTCAGGCGCGCGCCGTCGACGCGGACCTTGGTGGCGGTCAGGTGCGCGAGGTCGAGGACCAGCCGCGACGTCGACTCCCGGACGACGAGCGACAGCACGGCCGTGCCGCGCAGCCGGTTGCCGTCGAGGACGTAGATCAGGTCGAGGTCATAGTGGCGCACCGCGTACGACGGGTCGCCGTGACCGGGCAGGTAGGGGTCGGCGGTGGGGAGCTGCGGCACGTCGCCTCAGTCCTCGACCCACGGACCGATCGGGTTGCCGATCCACCTCGTCTTGTCCGGCACCGACTCACCCCTCATCACCAAGGACACCGGTCCGACCGTAGCGTGCTTCCCCAGCGATGCCGCGGGCAGCACGACGGAGTTGGGCCCGAGTGTCGCGCCCCGCCGCAGCCGCACCGTGTCGGTGGCGAGCAGCCGGTCGTGGAAGAGGTGGGTCTGGACGACGCTGCCCTGGTTGACGGTCGAGCCGTCGCCGAGGTCGACGAGGTCGGGCTCGGGCAGCCAGTACGACTCGCACCACACGCCGCGGCCCACCTTCGCGCCCATCGCCCGGAACCACACCGCGATCAGCGGCGAGCCGGTCGCGAGTCCGGCGAACCACGGCGTCGCGACCACCTCGACGAAGGTGTCGGCGAGCTCGTTGCGCCACACGAACGAGCTCCACAGCGGGTGCGAGCCGTTGCGGACCCGCCCGACCAGCAGCCACTTCGCGGCGATCGCGACGGCGGCGGCGAGCAGGCCGGCTCCCCACAGCAGCAGTGGCACGGCGAGCACGCCGGCCACCGCGCCCCGCTCGGTCCAGACCGCCAGAGCACCCAGCACGACCAGGCCGTGCAGGGCGACGGCGAACGTGATCGGCAGCAGCCGCGCGGCCTCCCAGCACGCGCGTGCCACTTTGAGCCGGGTCGGCGGGGCGTAGGTCCGCTCGTCGGCCGAGCCCTGTGCGGCGCGCCGCAGCGGTGACGGCGGGCTGCCCAGCCAGGACTCCCCCGCCTTCACCGTGCCGCGCGCCGGCGCGGCCGAGAGCACCGCCACCAGCGAGCGCTTCGGGACCTTGCGCCCCGGCGCCGCCATCGCGGAGTTGCCGACGAAGGCGCGCTTGCCGACCTTCACCCGCTCGGCGCGCAGCCAGCCGCCGCCGAGCTCGTAGCCGCCGATGAGGGTGTCGTCGGCCAGGAACGCCTGGTCGCTCACCGTGGTCAGCGACGGGATCATCAGCACCGTCGACGCCTCGACGTCCTTGCCGATCCGCGCGCCCAGCAGCCGCAGCCAAGCGGGCGTCAGCTGCGAGCTGTAGAGCGGGAACAGCCAGGTCCGCGCCTCGTCGAGCACCCGGATCGTGCCCCACACGCAGAGCGCCGCGCGGCTCTGCAGCGGGTGGGCACCGGGCTTGATCCCGAGCGCGAGCAGCCGGACCGCGGCCAGGATCAGCAGCGCCAGCAGCACGCAGCCGACCACCACGCCGGGCACCAGCCAGGGCAGCAGCTCGCGGGCCGCCTCGCCGGCCGACGCGGTCGCGTCGACGTCGGACACCAGCAGCACCGGGACGACGACGGCGGCGATCGCGAGCAGCGGCAGCAGCGCGAGCCCGCCGGCCAGGACGGCGTACGACACCGCCCAGCCGCGCAAGGTACGACGCGTGCCCGGCGGCCGCTCCGCCCACGGGCCGCGGGCGGCCGAGCTGGCGCGGGTCGCGGGCGCGCCGGACCAGAACTCCCCCGCCGGCACCTGCCCGAACACCGCGGAGCCCGGCGCCACCTCGGCGTCGTCGCCGACGACCGCGCCCGGGCAGAGCATGGAGCGGGTGCCGACCCGTGCCCGCCGTCCGACGCGGATCCCGCCCACATGGAGCGTGTCGCCATCGATCCAGTAGCCGGTGAGATCGACCTCCGGCTCGACCGACGCGCCCTTGCCGACGGTCAGGTGGCCGGTGATCGGCGGCAGCGAGTGGAGGTCGGCGCCGCGGGCGACCTTGGCGCCGAGCAGCCGCGCGTACCAGGTGATGTACGGCGCGCCCGCCAGCCGGGTCGCGCCCAGCTCGTCGGCCAGGCGCTCGGCCGCCCAGATCCGGAGGTGCATCTTGCCGCCGCGCGGATAGGCCCCGGGCTGCACGCCCGCGAGCACCGCCCGCGCGAGCTTGGCCGCGACCAGCATCCGGCCCGGCGGGCTGACGAACACCACGAGCAGCAGGGCCAGCACCCACCACGGCACGGCCGGCAGCCACGCCACGCCGAGGACGTCGTGCGCGAGCCGAGCCACGGTCAGCGTCCCCGCGATCCAGCGCGGCGCGGCCAGCGCGCGCAGCACCGGCACGGCGAGCACCTGCCCGAGCTGGGTCTTGCGCGGGATCGGCTTCACCTTGCGGCTCTGCTCGGCCATCGCGGTCGGCTCGAGCGCGTCGAGGAAGGACGCCAGCCCGTCGACGGTCGGGTTCTCGTAGAGGTCGGCGACGGTCAGGTCGGGGTGCTCGGCGCGGAGCAGGGTCACCACCTGGGCGGCGGTCAGGCTGCCGCCGCCGAGGTCGAAGAAGTCGGACCTCGGCCCGTCCGGCGCCGCCCCGATCACCTTCTGCCACACCTCGGCGATCCGCGCGGACGTGCCGTGCAGGCCGGCGTCGGCCGGGTCGGCGGTCGGGAGGGGCCACGGCAGCGCGTCGCGGTCGACCTTGCCGGAGGTCCGGGTGGGGATGTCGTCGACGACGGCGAGCCGCGGCACGAGGGCGGCGGGCATCGTCGCGCGCAGGTGGGCGGTGGCCGCCGCGGCGTCGTACGACGGCGTGGTCGCGAGGTAGCCGACCAGCAGCTGGTTGCCGGTGCTCGTGCGCCGCACCGCCGCCGCGGCCGCGCTCACCCCGGGGAGGGCGAGCAGCGCCGAGTCGATCTCGCCGAGCTCGATCCGGCGCCCGCCGAGCTTGATCTGGTCGTCGGCGCGGCCGGCGAAGAGCAGCCCCGCCGGGTCGTTGATGACGAGGTCGCCGCTGCGGTAGGCGCGCTCCCAGCCGAGCGTCGGCATCGGCGCGTACTTCTCGGCGTCCTTGGCCGGGTCGAGATAGCGCGCCAGCCCGACGCCGCCGATGATCAGCTCGCCCCGCTCGCCCTCGGCCACCGGCTCACCCGTCGCCGGGTCGACGACGACCAGGTCCCAGCCGGCCAGCGGGAGGCCGATCCGGACCGGCCCCTCGGCGTCGACGAGCGCGCCGCAGGCGACGACGGTGGCCTCGGTGGGGCCGTAGGTGTTCCAGACCTCGCGGCCGTCGCGGACCAGGCGGGCCGCGAGCTCGGGCGGCAGTGCCTCGCCGCCGAGGATGAGCAGCCGGACCCGCTCGAGCGCGTCGTCGGGCCACAGACTGACCAGGGTCGGGACGGTCGAGACGACGGAGATGTCGTTGGCGGTGAGCCACGGGCCGACGTCGACGCCGCTGCGCACCAGCGCGCGCGGGGCGGGGACCAGGCAGGCGCCGTACCGCCAGGCGAGCCACATCTCCTCGCAGCTCGCGTCGAAGGCGACGCTCAGCCCGGCCATCACCCGGTCGTCCGGGCCGATCGGCGCGTCCTGCAGGAACATCCCGGCCTCGGCGTCGACGAACGCCGCGGCATTGCGGTGGGTCACGGCGACGCCCTTCGGCGTGCCGGTCGAGCCGGACGTGAAGATCACCCAGGCGTCGTCCTCGACGCCGGGATCGCGTCGCGGCCGGGGCGCGGCCTCGCGGCGCGGCTCGATGACCAGGCCGGTGCCGATCAGCGCCGCCACCCGCGCCTCCCCGAAGACCAGGCGCGCCCGCTCCTCCGGGTCGTCGGCGTCGACCGGGACGTAGGCCGCGCCCGCGAAGAGCACCCCCATGATCGCGACGTAGAGGTCCGTCGTCCCCGACGGCAGCCGGACGCCGACCTTGTCGCCCGGCCCGATGCCCAGCTCGGCGAGGTCGACCGCGACCGCCTCCGCGGCCTCCGCGAACTCGGCGTAGGTGACCGTGTCGTTGCCGCTGTCGAGCGCCATCGCGTCGGGATGGTCGGCCGCCGTACGCCGGAGGACGTCGACCAGCGTGCGCGGCGCGGGTGCGTCGGCGCCACGGAGCAGGGAGTTCACCTCTCGATCCTCGTCGCTCCAGGTGAACGGACGGTTGCGCACTCGTGGCGCGGCTCGTTGTGCCCCGTTGTGATCTGAGCCACAATCGGCGAGGTGAGTGCGACGACGGAGTCTCCCGCCCCTGTCCCGAGCCGCGGCTGGCCGCCGGCCACGCCCCCCGAGCCGACGTACGTCGACGACCGGCTCAACTACTGGGCGGAGGCGACGCCGGACGCCGAGGCGATGACCTACCTCGGCCGGACCTGGACCTGGCAGGAGTGGCACGACCGCGTGCACCGCGCCGCCGGCGGCCTGCGCGACCTCGGCATCGCGCGCGGCGACGTGGTCTCCTTCCTCGACAAGAACCATCCGGCGTGCGTCGAGATCAGCCTCGCCGCCGGGTCGATCGGCGCCGCCAACGCGATCATCAACTGGCGTTCGGCGGGCGACGAGATCGACTACGCCGTCAACGACTCGGGCGCCAAGGTGCTCTTCGTCGGCCGCGAGCTGATGCCCACCATCGAGGCGATCCGCGACCGGCTGCCGAACGTGCAGAAGGTCATCGAGGTCACGCCCGAGGGCGGGTCCGACGACGAGTACGAGCAGTTCCTCGCCGCGGCGACGGCGTGCGCTGACGGTCCCGACGTCCTCGAGGACGACGTCTGCCTGGTCATGTACTCCTCCGGCACCACCGGCCGACCCAAGGGCGTCATGCTGACGCACCGCAACATGGTCCAGCACACGATCAACGCCCATGACGGCTGGGGATTCGAGCCCGGCGACAAGTCGCTGGTCGCGATGCCGCTGTTCCACGTGGGCGGCTCGTCGTACGTCCTCTTCGGCATCCACGACGGCATCCCGAGCGTGATGACCCGCGAGCCCGACGCCGCCTCGCTGGCCGGCGCGATCATGGCCGGCGCCAACCGGACCTTCCTGGTGCCCGCCGTCCTCGCCCAGGTGCTGCAGGCCGGCCCGGACGCGGTCAAGCTGTTCGGCGCCCTCAAGACCTACACCTACGGCGCCGCCCCGATGCCGCCGCCGCTGCTGCGTGCCGCGATGAAGGCGTGGCCCGACACCGACTTCATCCAGGTCTACGGCCTCACCGAGGTCGCCGGCGTCGCCACGCACCTGATGCCCGACGAGCACCGCACCGCCGAGGCCGACGGCCACCCCGAGCGGCTGGTGTCGGCGGGCAGGCCGCTGCCCCACTGCGAGGTCCGCATCGTCGACCCGGCCACGCTCGAGGACGTCGACAGCGGCGAGCACGGGGAGATCTGGCTGAAGACGCCGCAGCTGATGAAGGGCTTCCTCAACAAGCCCGAGGCCACCGCCGAGGTGATCACCGACGACGGCTGGTTCCGCACCGGCGACATGGGCCACATCGACGACGACGGCTTCGTCTTCGTCTCCGACCGGCTTAAGGACATGATCATCACCGGCGGAGAGAACGTCTACTCCCCCGAGGTCGAGCGCGTCCTGTCCGAGCACCCGGGCGTGCTGGAGGTCGCCGTGATCGGCGTCCCCGACCCGCAGTGGGGCGAGGCGGTCAAGGCCGTCGTCGCGCTCAAGGAGGGCTCCGACGCCAGCGAGGTCGAGCTGATCGAGTGGACGCGCGAGCGGCTGGCGCACTTCAAGGCGCCGAAGACGGTCGACATCACCGCCGCGCTGCCGCGCAACCCGACAGGCAAGATCCTCAAGCGCGAGCTGCGCAAGCCGTACTGGGAGGAGCAGGCCCGCCAGGTCTGAGCACCGCCCGCTCAGAGGAACTCCTCAACCCGTCCTCAGCGGGCTCACAGGGACGCTCCCCACGATGGAGTCATGACCCAGCTGCCGCCGCCTCCTCCCTATCCGCCGACCGCCTTCGCGACGCCGCCGTCCCCACCTCGGCGTCCGAAGCGCAGCGGGTTCGCGGTGGCGGTGCTGACCGGCGCGCTGCTGGTCGGCGGCGGGGCGGGGATCGGGGGTGCTGCGCTGTTCAACGCGTCCCACGACGGGTCGACCAGCGCGAGCACCGCCCCGCTCCCGGTGGTCGACAACGGCAAGCAGGCGCCGGCGACCGGCAGTGTCGAGGCGGTCGCGGCCGACGTCCTGCCGTCGGTGGTGGCGCTGCAGGTGAGCGGCGGCAACGCCGCCGGCAGCGGGTCGGGCGTCATCCTCGACAACTCGGGGCTGATCCTCACCAACGACCACGTGGTGACGCTGGGCGGCCAGATCCCGTCCGACCAGGCCCAGGTCACGGTGTCGTTCAACGACGGCCGCAAGGTGGTCGCGAAGGTCGTCGGCACCGACCCGCTCACCGACACCGCCCTGGTCCGGGTCAGCGGCGTCAAGAACCTCAAGCCGATCACGATCGGCAAGTCGAGCAACCTCGCGGTCGGCGAGCAGGTGGTGGCGATCGGGTCGCCCTTCGGCCTCAACGCCACGGTCACCAGCGGCATCGTCAGCGCGCTCGACCGCCCGGTCGAGGTGGCGCGCGACCAGAACGGCAATGCCACGGCCTACCCGGCGATCCAGACCGACGCGGCCATCAACCCCGGCAACAGCGGCGGCCCGCTGGTCAACATGGACGGTCAGCTGGTCGGCATCAACGCCTCGATCCGCTCGACCGGGTCGCAGAACGGCTCCGAGGCGGGCTCGATCGGCCTCGGCTTCGCGATCCCGATCGACGAGGTGCTGCCGATCATCGACCAGCTCCGCGCGGGCGACACCCCGACCCACGCCAAGCTCGGCATCACGGTGCAGGACGCCGCCGGCCAGGCCGGCTCGAGCGACCCGACCGTGACCGGGGCCAAGATCGCGGGCATCGAGAACGGGTCCGCGGCCGCCGACGCCGGGCTCAAGCAGGGCGACGACATCGTCCGGATCGACGACCACCCGATCGACGACTCCGAGGGCCTGATCGCGACGGTCCGCTCCTACCGGCCCGGCGACCAGGTGAAGGTGACCTACCTCCGCAACGGCCAGCAGGGCACGGCCCAGCTCAAGCTCGGCTCCGACCGCTGACCACCGGGTGGCGGTGGCTTCGACTCAGGAGCCGCCGCCGCCGGCCTTGCGCCGGTGCATCTTCGGAGCGCCGCCGACCACCTCGGAGCCGTGCGCCTTCTCCTTGCCCGGCCCCTCCTCGTGGACGCCCTTCTCCTTGTTGTTCTTCCGGTCGAGAGCCTCGCGCATCTTGGCCTTGAGGTCATCGTTCGCGCCGCTGGCAGCCATGGGCCGTTCCTTCCTCGCGGTGGGGGTGACCCCTCCACCGTGTCATCCCGCGGGGCCGGAGCCAAGGGGTTATCCGGCGTGGCGCTGCAGCTCCGCCGACCGGGCACGCGGCACGAAGCCCATCAGCTCGTTGATCCCGACCATCGGCGCGTTGACCTCGGCGTTCCAGGTGACCAGACGCCGGCCCGCGACATCGGCGCCCTGCTGGAGATCGCGCAGGTTGGCGACCTTGAGCGCGGTGCCCAGCCGGTGGCCACGGTGGTCGCGGCGGACCAGCGTGCCCCACTGGAAGACCACGTCGGGCTCGTACGACGGCACCACGAGCTCGGTGTACGCCACCACGTCGCCGGAGTCGTCGCGCGCGACCGCGTGCCACGACGTCCGCCCCTGCCGCGCCTGCACCTGCTCGGAGGCGCGGAAGGCGGCCACGTCGACGGCCTCCTCCTCGCGCTCGGACTCCCCCGTGGGCGCCTCGGTCGGCAGCGTGCTCCACACCGCCAGCCAGCTCTCGACGATCTCGTCGGGGACCGGCCCCTGCCACGCCTCGATCCGGTACGACGCGTGGTGCGGCGCCGCGTCGGCCGCCAGGCGCGCCAGCAGCTCGTCGTCGACCGGCAGCTCGAGCTCGCGCTGCACCTCGCCGATGCCGAACCGGTAGCCGCGTGCCTCGGCGAAGCCGATGCCGGGCGTGCCGGCGCCGTCGGGCGGGCCGTCGTGGTGCCACTGGGCGCGGGCGTCGAACCGGCTCCGGCCGGCCGCGGCGGCGAGCTGCTCGACGTGGTCGAGCATCCGGGCGCCGTGGCCGCGGCGGCGGTGGTCGGGCTGGACGTGGACGTCGACCTGGGCGCCGTCGAGGTTGTCGAGCAGCCGGACGGCGAGCCAGCCTGCGACGACCGGCTCGCCGTCGACCAGCCCGAGGTGGAAGCTGTCGCGGCGCAGGCCGTCGTCCTGGCTGACGACGACGGCGAGCTCCTCCGCCGTCCAGGGCGTGGCGTGGCGGCCGAGCTCGTGACGCAGCGAGTCGGCCGTCACCGCGACCCAGGCGCGCAGGCCGGCGTCGTCGCCGGGTGCGAGGTCGACGATCTCGAGGGTGCTCATCGGGCGCGGTCCACCCTGCCCTCGTCCCAGACCGGCCCGTCGGACTCGTAGACGGTGCCGTCGGATCCGAACACGCAGAACCGGTCGAAGCCGCGCGCGAACCAGCGGTCGTGGGTGACCGCGACGACCGTCCCGTCGAACGCCTCGAGACCCTCCTCGAGCGCCTCGGCGGACTGCACGTCGAGGTTGTCGGTGGGCTCGTCGAGCAGCAGCAGGGTCGCGCCGGACAGCTCGAGCAGCAGGATCTGGAAGCGCGCCTGCTGCCCGCCCGAGAGCGACTCGAACGGCTGCTCGGCGCTGGCCGCCAGCTCGTAGCGGTCGAGGACCCGGCTCGCCTGCTCGCGCGCCATCCCCTGCCGGCCGTGCGGCGTGCCGTCGCCGCGGTGGAGGATCTCCAGCAGCGTCCGGCCCATCAGCTCGGGATGCTCGTGGGTCTGCACGAACCAGCCCGGCCGCACCCGCGCGCCGAGCCGGGCCCGGCCGGTGTGGGCGACGGGCGCGATCGGCACCTCGCCGACCGGCCGGTGCTCGACGTCCGGGTCGGAGCCGCCGGCCGCGAGCAGGCGCAGGAAGTGGGACTTGCCCGAGCCGTTGGAGCCGAGGACGGCGAGCCGGTCGCCGTACCAGACCTCGAGGTCGAAGGGCTTCATCAGCCCGGTGAGCTCGAGGTCCTCACAGACGATGGCGCGCTTGCCGGTGCGGGCGCCGGAGAGCCGCATGGTGACCTGCTGCTCGCGCGGCTGGTCGGTCGGCGGGCCCGCCTCCTCGAACTTGCGGAGGCGGGTCTGTGCCGCGCGGTACTGCGACGACATGCCGTCGTTGTACTCCGCCTTGATCTTCAGCCGCAGCACCAGCGCCTTGATCTTCGCGTGCTCCTCGTCCCAGCGCCGGCGCAGCTCGGCGAAGCGGGCGAAGCGGTCCTTGCGCGCCTCGTGGTATGACGCGAACCCGCCCGGGTGCGTCCAGGTGCTGTTCCCTCCACCGCCGGCGCCGAGCTCGACGGTCACCACGTGGGTGGCTGCATTGGCGAGCAGCTCGCGGTCGTGGCTGATGAAGAGGATCGTCTTGTCCGAGGCGGCGATCCGCTGCTCCAACCAGACCTTGCCGGGGACGTCGAGGAAGTTGTCCGGCTCGTCGAGCAGGAGCACCTCCTCGGGCCCGGCGAGCAGGTACTCGAGCACCAGCCGCTTCTGCTCGCCACCCGACAGCGTGCGCAGCTCGCGGTACTTGGCGCGGTCGTAGGGCACCGCGAGCGCCTTGACCGTGCAGACGTCCCAGACCACCTCGACGTCGTAGCCACCGGCGTCGGCGTACTCGGCGAGCGCGTGGGCGTAGGCGAGCTGGGTCGCCTCGTCGTCGGTGTCCATCAGCGCCAGCTCGCAGCGCTCGACCTCCGCGGCCGCCGTACGGACCCGCTCGGGCGCGAGCCCCAGCAGCAGGTCGGCGACCGTCGGCTCCTCGCCGAGCCCGCGATCGACCATCTGGCGCATCACGCCGAGCCCACCGGACCGGGTGACCGCGCCCGCGTGGGGCTGCAGGTCGCCGGTGATGATCCGGAAGAGGGTCGTCTTGCCCGCGCCGTTGGCGCCGACCAGCGCGACCTTCGCCCCCTCGCCGACCCGGAACGACACGTCGTCGAGCAGCACCCGCCCGTCGGGCAGCTCGAACCGGACGCCGGCGACCTCTACATGACCCACGAGGGGTGATTGTCCGTGGTTCGGGGGCCGATCGCGACCGACTTTCCCTGATCAGCAGGTGAGGAAGCTCAGGTCGGGGTCGTCGCGGTCGTCGGGGAGGAAGCGTGACTCGACGCGGTCCTGCACCCGGTCGAGGAGGCGGCGCTCACCGGCGACGAGTGTGGAGTTCACGTCGATGTCGGAGATGACGTACCACCGGCGGTCGTGCGGCCACCACTGATAGGGACGCAGCACCGGGTCGCCCTCGACGATCGGGGCGGAGTCGCGCTCGATCTCGGACACGACGGTGTCGAGGCTGCCGCGGTGGAGGAGGCACTCCCGTGGCCCACGATAGGTCGGGAATGCGCTGAACCGCTCGTAGAGTCCCCACGCGATGCACGCCCCGATCCAGATCGTGGGGTCGTCGTCCCCCGCGTCGCGCAGGGCCTCGACGAGCGCCGTCGCCTGAGGGAGGTCGAGCCAGGGGTTCGGGTCGTGGACGCCGCGTCCCGGGACGTCGTCGATCGAGGTGTCCCACCGCAGCGGGGCGTCGCCGAGCAGCTCCTGCCACGACACCGGCTCGCCCTCCCGCCAGAACGGATGGTGGATCCGCAGGGTCGCCTCGAACCCGGCCGGCACCAGGCGCCGGAGCCCCGGCCGCGACGCGGCCGCGGACGACCGTTCCAGCCAGTCGGCGGCCGCCACGTCGTGCTCCGCTGTCATGCTGCGAGTATCTCCTCATGGAGTGGATCGACCTGCTGGAGCGGACCACCGGCCGGTTCGCCGACGTCCTCGCGACCGGCGACCTGGCCGCCGACGTGCCGACCTGCCCCGGCTGGACGCTCGCCGACCTCGGCGAGCACACCCGCTGGGTGCACCGCTGGGCGACGCACGCAATCACCGAGGGCAACCCGAAGGGCGACTCGCCCGCGGTCGGCGCCGAGCGCGACGCCCTCCTCACGGGCTACCGCTCGGCCGCGGCCGACCTGGTGGCGACGCTGCGCCGTACGGCGCCGGACGAGGCGGCCTGGACCTTCGGGCCGGAGCCGGTCGCCGGGTTCTGGCGGCGCCGGCAGACCCACGAGGTCACCATGCACCTGTACGACGCGCTCGCCTCCCAGCAGCGGACCGCCGACTGGCAGGTCTCCCCCGAGCTGGCCTGGGACGGCGTCGAGGAGGTCGCGACCCTCTTCTACCCGCGCCAGGTCCGCATGGACCGCAGCTCGCCGCTCGCATCGCCCGTGCGACTTCGCGCGACCGACACGCAGCAGTCGCTGACGCTGGAGGCCGACGCCGCCGGCGAGGCGGTCGAGCTGGCGGCGCCCGCGGCCGAGCTGCTGCTCATGCTGTGGGGCCGGCTGCCCGTCATCGGTCCGGCGGCCGAGGTCCTGGCGAAGGCCAAGGTCACGCCCTAGGTGTATCCGGCCATCAGGCTGGTAGCCGTCGGCTGATCGGCGGTGGTCCTCCGAGTGCGCTGTGGCGGCGTCAGTGTTGTCGTGCTCGAGCCAGGGTGCGAGAGCGGCGGTGCGCTGGTCGTTGCAGGTGAGGACCTGGCGACAAGCCCACTCGGTGGCGCGGGTGCGGTTGACTCTTCTCCACCTTCCCGTTCTGCCAGGGGCAGTGGGGACACCCCGGGGCGCGTCATGTCGTCGAGAGGGCTGACGTCACTCGACGACGAACCGCGCGTCGACCTCCGCCGACACCTCGATGTCCTCGGGCGCGAGCTCGAGCTCGGCCCCGCCGGAGGAGTCCTTGGCCGCCGCCATCCGCAGGTAGGACGCGCTGCCGCCGCCGACCGGTCCGATCCCGCTGCCCAGCATCCCCGCGTCGGCGATGGTGACCGCGTGGACGGTGCCGAGGCCGAGGGCGTCGGCGTACTCCTGGGCGCGGCGGGAGGCGTCCTGGACCGCGCGAGTGCGGACGGTGCGCTCGAGCTGGGTGCGGTTGATCTCGGTGAGCGCCCAGGCGACGCCGTCGAGGCGGAAGCCCTCGGTGGTGGCGACGTGCTGGCTGACCCAGCTGGCGAGCACGGCGAAGTCGCTGAACTTCACCTCCACGCCGACGCTCGCGTGATGGACGAGCGGCAGCTGCTTGCCGTCCTGGTTCCACGGGCGGTTGGCCCAGGTGCGGACCTGCTGGGTCGACCACCAGGTGACCGGTCCGGCGTCGGGACGGTGGAGAGCCTCGACCGACGACCGTACGGCGTCGAGGTCACGCACCACCCGGTCGTAGACGGGCTGCATCTTCGGGCCCTCGAAGGCGAGGGTGACCTGCGCGGTGGCCCGCTCGGGGCGCTGGAACGCGACGTGCGCGCCGCGCACGATGAACTCGGTCGCCATTGCCCCAGCCTAGGCGGGCAGGTCACACACGCCGGGTCTCGAGGACCCGGAACCCCTTCGCGCTCGCCAGCCGCTCGGTCGGGAAGCCCTGCTCCCCCAGCCACCGTTGCAGCGAGTCGGCGCCGAGGTTCTTGCCGACGACCATCACCGCACGGCCGCCCGGCGCCAGCCGCGGCAGCCAGGTCAGCAGCAGCTCGTGCAGCGCGTCCTTGCCGATCCGGATCGGCGGGTTGGACCAGATCTCGTCGTACGTCGCGTCGGGCGGGACCTGCTCGGGCGTCGACGCCGTGAACCGGTCGGAGACCCCAACGGATGCGGCGTTCTCGTTGGCGAGCAGGACGGCGCGCTGGTTGACGTCGACCGCCGTGACGACCGCGGACGGCGCCGCGACCGCGCACGCCAGCCCGATCACGCCGTACCCGCAGCCGAGGTCGAGGATCCGGCCGCCGGTGGGCGGCTCGGTCTCGCGGAACAGGACCGACGTCCCGATGTCGACGCGCCCCTGCGCGAAGACGCCGGATCCGCTGACCAGGTCGAGCGTGTGCCCCCACACGTCGGCGCGGACGGCCGCGCGCTGGAAGGCGACCGACGGGTCGGCGGAGAAGTAGTGCTCGTCGCTCATCCGTCCACCTCCGAGGCGATCCGCCGTGCCGACGCCTGCGCGACCCGGTCGGCGAGGTCGGCGTCGTCGGGATAGGCGACCTCCTCGAGCGTCAGCCCGTGCGCCGGTACGACGACCACGTTCTGGTCGCGCTGCCGTCCGGTGAGGATCTCCCGCGCCCAGGCGGGATCCCGGCGTCCTTCGCCGACCGCGATCATGCAGCCCACCAGCGCCCGCACCATCGAGTGGCAGAAGGCGTCGGCCTGGACGTGCCCGACGACGAGCCCCTCGTCGGTCCGGGTCCACCCGAACTCGAGCAGGGTCCGGATCGTCGTCGCCCCCTCGCGGTGCTTGCAGAAGGCGGCGAAGTCGTGGAGCCCGACCAGCGAGCGCGCGGCCTCGTCCATCGCGCCGACGTCGAGCGCCCGCGGCCAGAAGAGCACGTGGTTGCGGATGAGCGGGTCGACGCGGGCGGGGTCGTCGACGATCCGGTAGGCGTAGCGCCGCCACAGTGCGGCGAAGCGCGCGTCGAAGCCCTCCGGCGCCGGCACGATCCCGCGGACCCGCACGTCCTTGGCGAGGACGCCGTTGAGCCGCCGCGCGAGGACGTCGAGCTGGGTGATCTGGCGGGCCGCGGTCGGCGAGCCGGACTCCTCGTCCTCCGGTACGTCGACGTGCACCACCTGCCCGCGCGCATGGACGCCGGAGTCGGTCCGGCCCGCGCACGTCACCCGCAGCGAGCCCTCCGGCAGCCGCAGCACGGTCGTCAGCGCGCTGGTCAGCTCCGCCTGGACGGTCCGCAGGCCCGGCTGCGCCGCCCAGCCGCGGAAGTCGCCGCCGTCGTAGGAGAGGTCGATCCGCAGGCGCACCCGAGAACTCTAGGGCGTGACGGCGTCGAGGTCGGCACGGGTGGGCGGGTCGGCACCGAGCCGCCCGACGGTGACCGCGGCCGCCCGGCCGGCGTAGGTCAGCGCGGCGGTCCAGTCGTCGCACCCGAGCCCCGCCAGCCGCTCCCGGCCGCCCGTACCGAGCAGGGGCCAGAGATGGTCGACGAGCGCGGCCGCGAAGGTGTCGCCGGCGCCGATCGTGTCGACCATGTCGACGACGGGTGCGTGGACGCCGCCCGTCGACCAGTCGACACCCGCGCACGCGTGCCAGGACGCGCCCTCGCCGCCGTGCGTGACGACGACAGCGACCGGTCCGCCGTGCAGCGCGAGCAGTGCGGACGCCGCCTCGCCCACCGTCCGGTCGGGCCACAGGGCGAGGAGGTCCTCGTCGGAGGCCTTGACCAGGTCGGCCAGCGCGGCCATCCGCAGGACTCCGGACTCCACGTCGGGACCGGTGCCGGTGATCGCGGGCCGCAGGTTCACGTCATAGCTGATGGTCGTGCCGGACAATCGCAGCCGCTCGACCAGCGTCAGCACGTCGTGAGCACCCGGCGCCAGCAGCGGCGCCTGGGAGGTCACGTGGGCCACCCGCGCGGTCGCGTCGGGCCCGAGCGCGGGCAGGCGCCACCCCATCGCGAAGGTGTACGACGCCGCGCCGTCTGCACCGATCACCGCCTCGGCGCGCGACGTCGCTTCCAGCAGATACGGCGACCCGGCCAGTGCGACGCCCGCGCCCGCGAGGTGGGCGTCGATCAGCGCACCGGCCGCGTCGTCGCCGTACGAGGTGGCCAGCGAGACCGGCCGACCCAGCCGGGCCAGCGCGACGGCCGCGTTGACCGCCGACCCACCGGGTCGCTCGACCGGCGCCGTCGCCTCGGCATGGACGACGTCGAGCACCGCCTCCCCGATCACCAGCGCATCCATCACGACACTCTAATGTCGTGCCGTGACCCTGGAGACCTCTCTCGAGAAGCCGGCCCCGGTCCGGGCGATCGCGAACGCGATCTCCGGCTGGATCGACCGGCTCGGGGCGGTCTGGGTCGAGGGCCAGGTCACCCAGATCAGCCGGCGGCCCGGGCTGTCGACGGTCTTCATCACCCTGCGCGACTCGGTGGCCGACATCTCGGTGCCGGTGACCTGCTCGCGGGTGATGTTCGACAGCCTCCCCACGCCCGTCACCGAGGGCGCCAGCGTCGTCATCCACGCCCGGCCCTCCTACTACGCCAACCGGGGCACGCTCTCCCTCCAGGCCCGCGACATCCGGATGGTCGGCCTCGGCGAGCTGCTCGCCCGGCTCGAGCGGCGACGCCAGCTGCTCGCCGCGGAGGGGCTGTTCGCGCAGGAGCGCAAGCGCCGGCTGCCCGTCGTACCGACGCGCGTCGGGCTGGTCACGGCCCCCAACTCCGCGGCCGAGCGCGACATCGTCGAGAACGCCACCCGCCGCTGGCCCGCCGTCGCCTTCACCACCGCCTACGCGTCGATGCAGGGCAGCCGCTCGGCGGCCGAGGTCATCGAGGCCGTACGCCGCCTCGACGCCGACCCCGCCGTCGACGTGATCGTCGTGGCCCGCGGCGGCGGCTCGGTCGAGGACCTGCTGCCCTTCTCCGACGAGGGCCTGATCCGCGTCGTGTCCGCGGCCCGGACGCCGGTCGTCTCCGCGATCGGCCACGAGCCCGACTCCCCGCTGCTCGACCTGGTCGCCGACGTCCGCGCCTCCACGCCGACCGACGCGGCCAAGCTGATCGTCCCCGACATGGCGCAGGAGCGGGCGATGATCGGTCGCGCCCGCGACGTCCTGCGCCGCGCCGCGACGGCGCGCCTCGACCGTGAGCAGGCGCAGCTCGACGCGATCCGCTCGCGTCCCGCCCTCGCCCACCCCGGGACGCTGCTCGACGCCCGCCTCGACGAGCTCGACGACTGGCGCGCGCGGATCCGCCGTCAGCTCGAGTGGCAGCTCGACCGCGCCGCCGACGACCTCGACCATCGCCGCGCGCGGGTCCGCGCGCTCTCGCCGCTCGCCACGCTGCGCCGCGGCTACGCCGTCCTGCAGGACGACGCGGGCCACGTCGTCACCTCCGTCCACGACGTCGCCGCCGGCGCACCGCTGTCGGTGCGCGTCGCCGACGGCCGGATCCACGTCACCGCCACCACGACCGAGCCGATCGAGGAGACCCATGACTGACGACACCACCGAGCTGTCCTACGAGGACGCCCGCGCCGAGCTGGTCGAGGTCGTGCGTCAGCTCGAGGCCGGCGGCACGACGCTCGAGGAGTCGCTCGCGCTCTGGGAGCGCGGCGAGGCGCTGGCCACCATCTGCCAGGGCTGGATCGACGGCGCGCGCGCCCGGCTCGACGCCGTCCTGGAGGCCGGTGACGACGACGCCGACACCGAGGACGACGAGAGTTAGCTACTTGCTGGTGCTCTTGACGATCGGCGTCGTGACCAGCGCGTCGACGATGGTCTGCAGCTCCTTGGCCGACGCCGAGCCGTAGACCAGCACGGTCGCGTCGCCCACCGTCGCGACGTAGGCCTTGTCGCGCCCGTCGGTGTAGCCCTTCCACTCGCGTGCCAGCGGCTGCGCGACCGTCGCGGGCACCGTGTAGCCGGCGATCGGCGTGGTGTCGGGGTCGACCCAGCGGCTGAGCAGCGCGCCGGGCGAGGCCTTCTCCTGGCGGACGCCGACGTAGCGGGAATGGTCGGTGAGCAGCCGCACCATGAAGCCCGGCTCGTCCGGCGACGGGATGTCGATGCCGGTCGCGATCCAGCCCTTGGGCAGCGGCATCGGGTAGACCGGCTCGAGCCCCGCCTGCTGCGCGTCGGCGATGGTGCCGGCGTAGTTGATGGCGTCGGGCTTCACGACCAGGTCGTTGCGGAAGAAGCCCATGAAGACGAGCAGTCCGCCCAGCGCGACGACGGTGACGACCATCGAGGCGATGAGGCCGTTGAAGGACCGGTTGTAGCGGCCCGGCTTCTCGGTGGGCTGGGGTGCCTGCTGCGTGCTCATCTCGTGCCCAGTCTCCCAGCCGACCACAACGCGGTCGCACTCGGGAGCACCTGCTATCTCAAAAGCGTCCAGAAAATGTGCATTTCAGACGCAGATGCGTCAGTCTGACGCCATGGCCGACTATCGCGTCTCCGAGGCCGCCGAGCTCCTCGGCGTCAGCACCGACACCGTGCGGCGCTGGATCGACGCCGGCCGGGTGCCCAGCAGCACCGCCGACGGCCGCACCGTCATCCCCGGTGCCGACCTGGCTGCGCTGGCGGCGTCCCTCGTCGACGAGGCCGACCGCGACCGCACCCGCTCCGGCGAGGTCAGCGCCCGCAACCGGATGACCGGCATCGTCACGCGCGTCATCGCCGACACGGTGATGGCACAGGTCGAGATGGTCTGTGGCCCCTATCGCGTGGTCTCGCTGATGAGCGCCGAGGCGGCAGCCGAGCTGGGGCTCGAGCCGGGCGTGCGCGCCATCGCCTCGGTCAAGTCCACCACCGTCGTCGTCGAGCGACCCGTCCCGAGGAAGCACTCCTGATGAAGAAGACCTGGCTCCGGCTCGGCGCGACCAGCGCCGCCGTCCTGCTCGCCCTCCCCCTGGCCGCGTGCGGTGACGACAGCACGAGCAACAAGGACGGCGGCAAGCAGACCCTCACCGTCTTCGCCGCCGCGTCGCTGACCAAGACCTTCGAGGAGCTCGAGAAGGACTACGAGGCCGCGCACTCCGACGTCGACGTCAAGCTCTCCTTCGGCGGCTCCTCCGACCTGGTCTCCCAGATCAGCGAGGGCGCCCGGGCCGATGTCTTCGCCTCCGCCGACACCGCCAACATGGACAAGCTCGTCTCGGCCGGTCTCGCCGACGGCACGCCGCGGGAGTTCGCGACCAACACGCTGATGATCGCGGTCCCGCCGGGCAACCCGGCCGGCATCAAGAGCTTCGCCGACCTCACCCGCAAGGGCCTCAACCTGGTCCTCTGCCAGCCCGAGGTCCCCTGCGGCAGCGCAGCCACGAAGGTCGCCGACGCCGCCCACGTCACGCTCACGCCGGTCAGCGAGGAGCAGTCGGTGACCGACGTCCTCGCCAAGGTCGAGTCCGGCGAGGCCGACGCGGGCCTCGTCTACGTCACCGACGTGACCGCGGCCGGCGACAAGGTGCAGGGCATCGAGTTCCCCGAGACCGCCGGCGTGGTCAACCACTACCCGATCGTCGCGATCAAGGACTCCGCGCACGCCAAGCTCGCCCAGGAGTGGATCGACCTGGTCCTCGGCGACGGCCAGAGCGTGCTGAAGAACGCCGGCTTCGGACCGCCCGCCTCGTGAGTCGCACCCGACACGTCGGCCTGCCGCGCTGGCTGTTCGTGCCCGCGCTGCTGGCCGGTGTGTTCGTAGTGCTGCCGGTCGCGGCGATGACGACGCGCATCGCCTGGAGCGACTTCCCGTCGCTCGTCACGTCCGACGCGGCGCGCTCGGCGCTCTGGCTCAGCCTCCGTACGTCGAGCGCGAGCACCCTCCTCTGCCTCGTCCTCGGCATCCCGCTCGCCACCGTGCTCGCCCGCAGCGAGGCCCGCTGGCTCGGCGTCCTCCGCTCGCTCGTACTGCTCCCGCTCGTGCTGCCGCCGGTCGTCGGCGGCATCGCGCTGCTCTCCGCCTTCGGCCGCCAGGGCCTGCTCGGCCACGACCTCGAGCTGCTCGGCATCCGGATCGCGTTCACGACCACGGCCGTCGTCCTCGCCCAGACCTTCGTGTCGCTGCCCTTCCTCGTCGTCAGCCTCGAAGGGGCGCTGCGCACCGCCGGCGAGAGGTACGACGTCGTGGCCGCCTCGCTCGGCGCCCGTCCCACCACCGTCCTGCGCCGGGTCACCCTCCCGCTCGTGCTGCCCGGCCTCGCGTCGGGCGCGGTGCTCGCCTTCGCCCGCTCCCTCGGCGAGTTCGGCGCGACCATCACCTTCGCCGGGAGCCTGGAGGGCACCACCCGGACGCTGCCGCTGCTCATCTACAACCTCCGGGTCACCGATGCCGACGCCGCGGTCGCGATGTCGCTGCTGCTCGTCGTCGTCGCCGTCCTGGTGATCGGCCTGGTCCGCCCCCGAGGCGCACTGTGAGCGCGCTCGTCGAGCTGCGCGTCGCCGACCGCGACGTCGACGTCGCCTTCGAGATCGGCGACGGCGAGACCGTCGCACTGCTCGGCCCCAACGGCGCCGGGAAGTCGACCACGCTCGCCGCACTCGGCGGACTCCTGCGCCCCGACACCGGCCGGATCCTCCTCGACGGCGAGGTGCTGACGAGCGCCGGGCTCGCCGGCCCCGACCGCTGGGTCCCGCCGCACGCCCGTCGTACGGCGCTGCTCGCGCAGGACCCGCTCCTCTTCCCCCACCTGTCGGTGCTCGAGAACGTCGCCTTCGGCCCGCGCAGCACCGGCGCCGGACGGCGCGACGCCCACCGCACCGCCGAGCACTGGCTGAGCGAGGTCGACGCCGCCGACCTCGCCGGGCGCAGGCCGAGCGAGCTCTCCGGCGGGCAGGCACAGCGCGTCGCCGTCGCCCGCGCCCTCGCCGCCGACCCGCGCCTGCTGCTGCTCGACGAGCCGATGGCGGCGCTCGACATCGCGGTCGCGCCGGCCCTGCGCACCCTGCTGCGGCGCGTCCTGGCCGACCGCAGCGCGGTCATCGTCACCCATCACGTGCTCGACGCACTGCTGCTCGCCGACCGCGTCGTCGTCCTCGAGGACGGGCGGGTCGCCGAGCAGGGCCCGACCAGCGAGGTCCTCGCCCGGCCCCGCAGCGGGTTCGCGGCGCGCTTCGCCGGCCTCAACCTGGTCGCCGGCACCGCCACCCCCGACGGCGTACGACGCGACGACGGGCTGGTCCTGCACGGCACGGCCGGCGACCCCCACCCGGTGCCGGACGCCGACGCGGTCGCGGTCTTCCGCCCGTCCGCGGTCGCCGTCCACCGCGAGCCGCCCGGCGGCAGTCCCCGCAACGCGCTGCGGGTGACGGTGACCGAGCTGGAGCCGCTCGGCGACGTGATCCGGGTGCGGGCCGGCGAGCTGGCGGCCGACGTCACCGTCGCCTCGGTGACCGAGCTCGGACTGGCCCCCGGCGTGCCCGTGACCTTCGTCGTGAAGGCCACGGAAGTCGACGTGTACGCCCGCTAGCGCTGCGCCCGATAAGGTTCGCCCTATGAACGAAGCCCTCATCGTGGAGCCGCCCGCCCCCGACCGCAACCTCGCCCTCGAGCTGGTGCGCGTCACCGAGGCGGCCGCGATGGCAGCCGGCCGCTGGGTCGGCAGGGGCGACAAGAACGGCGCCGACGGCGTGGCCGTGCAGGCGATGCGCGTGATGATCTCGACGGTCAGCATGAACGGCACCGTCGTCATCGGCGAGGGCGAGAAGGACAACGCCCCGATGCTCTACAACGGCGAGTCCGTCGGCGACGGCACCGGCCCCGAGTGCGACGTCGCGGTCGACCCGATCGACGGCACCACGCTCACCGCGAAGGGCATGGCCAATGCGGTCGCCGTCCTCGCGGTCGCGCCGCGCGGCACGATGTACGACCCGTCGGCCGTCTTCTACATGGAGAAGCTGGTCACCGGCCCCGAGGCCGCCGACGTCGTCGACATCCGCTACCCGGTCGCCGAGAACATCCATCAGGTCGCCAAGGCCAAGGGCTCGAACCCGTCCGACGTGACCGTCGTCCTGCTCGACCGGCCGCGCCACGCGCAGCTGGTCGACGAGATCCGCGCCACCGGCGCCCGGATCAAGTTCATCACCGACGGCGACGTCGCCGGCGCGATCATGGCCGCCCGCTCCGACACCGGCATCGACCTGCTCATGGGCATCGGCGGCACGCCCGAGGGCATCATCGCCGCGTGCGCGATGAAGGCGCTCGGCGGCACCATCCAGGGCCGGCTCTGGCCGACCGACGACGAGGAGCGCCAGCGTGCCCTCGACGCCGGCCACAACCTCGACGCCGACCACATCCTCACCACCGACACGCTGGTCACCGGCGACGACTGCTTCTTCGTCGCCACCGGCATCACCGACGGCGAGCTGGTGCGCGGCGTCCGCTACCGCGGCGGCGGCGCGGTCACCCAGTCGCTCGTCATGCGCTCGCGCAGCGGCACCATCCGCACCATCACCTCGGAGCACCAGCTGTCCAAGCTGCGCGGCTTCTCCTCGATCGACTTCGACTGAGGATCGGGCCGGCGCTCAGCCGGCCGGCGACGCGGCGTCGCGCACCAGCTCCAGCAGGCGCGCGACGACCGTGACGGCGTCGGCCACCGGGTCCTCGTCACCCGTCGCGGCGCCGTAGAGCAGCGCCGCATCGAGCATGCGGACGACCAGCTCGAAGTCCGGGCTCGCCGCCACCTCGTCCCACCCACAGCGCTCGAGCGTCTCCCGCAGCGCGTCGAGCAGGGCCGGCCGCGACGCCGCCATGATCGGCCGCAGCTCCGGGTCGGACGTCGCCTCCAGCATCGGCTGCAGCCGCCGGGTGACGACCGCCTGGTCGAGCGCGGGCGCATAGAGGACGTCGAGCAGCAGCTGCGCCGTCCGCTGCGCCGACCGCCGACGGCGCGGCAGTGCCTGCGCATGCTCGGCCGCGGCCGACCCGCGAACCCGCTCGGCGGCCGCGACGGCGGCGGCGTACAGCTCCTGCCGGGTCGCGAAGTAGTAGCCCGCCGACCCGGTCGGCACGCCCGCGGCCGCGGCGACCCGGCGGTGGGTGACGGCGTCCGGACCCTCGTCGATCAGCAGCCGGGCGGCGGCCTCGACCATCGCGTCGCGGCGCTGCGCGCTGCGCGCTGCGGCCTTGGGTCGGGGTGCGGTCACCACCCGGCCACCCTACGGGGAGCGACGGACCGGGAATACCTATACGCCCGTATAGGTTGAGAGGGGCGAGGGTCGAGATCCGGCCCCAACGTCCATCCCAGAGGTGCACACCGTGAACACCCTCGTGGCCCAGGAGGGCCTGAAGATCGACTGGGCGAACATGCCCACCTACAACACGATCATGGCCGTCGCCGTCGGCGCCGGACTGATCTCCCTCGTCCTGCTCGGACGCGAGCTGCTCCGCGCCCCCGAGGACGTCGAGCCGGCCGGCTGGGCGCTCTCGTTCGGCGTCCTCGGCACCATCCTCACGACGACCGGTCTGCACATGACGCTGACCTGGCCGCTGGCCGCGGGTGGCTTCCCGTTCGACAACATCATCTTCGGCGAGACCAGCCTCGGCTTCGGCGTCCTGCTGCTCGCCGCGGCGCTCTATCTCTGGAAGCGCGGCGCCACCGCGCTCGCCGCGAGCAAGCCGCTCCAGAGCCTCGCCCGGGTCGCGCAGCCGATCACCGTCTTCGTCGGCGGACTCGGCCTCAGCCTGGTCGCGATCGCCGTCGCCGGCATCAAGTACCAGCTGTTCGCCGCCCCGCCCCAGGAGCCCATCTCCGGCGCCTTCGCCGACCACCCCATGGTCGAGGCGACCTTCATGTCGCTGCTCATCGCCGTCGTCGGCCTCGGCGCCCTCGCGTTCGCCGTCCTGGTCAACCGGGTCCGCAGCACCGGCACCGCCGGCGTCTGGGCTCGGATCACCGGCTGGCTGTGGGCCGTGTCCGGGGTGCTCTTCCTGCTCTTCGGCGCGATGAACTTCTTCACCCACATCGGGCTCATCGTCAACACCATGTGAGCCACCCGCACCGGATCCGCCGTCGTACCGGACGTTCGGGTCGTCCATCAGGCCGAATGACGACCGATATGTCCGGTACGACGCGCATCCGGCCGCACCAGAGCCCCCGCGACGACGTCCATCACCCGCGGATCGACCGCCATCCCGACGTGCGAGGCCCGCACCTCGACCGGCTCGCCCTGCGGGTCGATGCACGCCCGCCAGTCGACGATCCCGTCGCGGCGCGAGTAGACGTTGGTCATCGTCACGTCGGCGCGCAGCGGCTCCTGCACCTCGGTGAAGCTGAGGTGGGCGCACTCCCCCGCGACGCAGTCCTCGGTCATCAGGCCGGGGACGCCGGCGTCGGAGAGCCGGTTGAGCAGGCGTACGCCGCGCGTCAGCAGCGCGTGGTGGGCGGCCGGCGCCCGCATCGGGCTGCCCATGGTCACGATCCCCGCGATCAGGTCGGGACGGCGGGCCGCCAGCCCGCGCGCGAGCATGCCGCCCAGACTGTGCCCGACCAGCAGCACCCGCGCGTCGCGGCGCTCGGCGAGCCGCTCGATGCGGGCCTCGAGTGTCAGCGCCGCCTCGAGCGTGCAGCCGACGTTGGCGTGGATGCGCGAGCGGTAGGTGTGGAAGCCGCGCCTCCGCAGGTCGGCGGCCAGCGCGGTGAGCGTCCAGTCGCCGGCGAGGAAGCCGGGGATGAGCAGCACGGGCTCGGCTATCCGCACCGCGCCCCGCCCGGCATAGGGCGTACGGCGGCGGTCGATGCGCGACGCGCCCCGGCGGGCGGCGTAGCGGCCCGCCTCGGTCACCAGACTGCCCTCGCGCAGCAGCGCGGCCAGCGCCGGTCGGCCGTAGCCGTCCGGCAGCAGCCAGGGCGCCATCGTGTTGCTCACGTCACAGAACGTACCCAGTTGAAAGAGCAACTATGCGCAATTGGGCACACTGGGTGTCATGTCGGCGGAGATGACCGTCTCGGACGAGCTGCTCGCTCCGGTGAGCCCCGAGATCGAGCTGTGCTACCAGACCTTCGGCGATCCCGAGGCCGAGCCGCTGTTGCTCGTCATGGGTCTCGGCGGCCCGATGACGTGGTGGGACGCCGAGCTGTGCGCCCAACTGGCCACGGCCGGCTTCTACGTCATCCGCTACGACAACCGCGACGTCGGCCGCTCCACCCGCTTCCCCGGGCGCGTACGACGAGCCGACCTGGTCCGCGCCTTCGTCGGCGCGCCCGCGCGGGCGCCGTACTCGATCGCCGACCTGGCCGGCGACGCCTTCGGTCTGCTCGACCACCTCGGCCTCGACTCCGCGCACGTCGCCGGGATCTCGATGGGCGGCATGATCGCCCAGACCATGGCGCTCCAGGCGCCCGAGCGGGTCCGCAGCCTGGCCAGCATCATGTCGACGACCGGACGGCGCAGCGTCGGCCGCCAGCACCCGACGCTGATCCCCACGCTGATCGCCGGACGCGGCCCCGACCGCGAGGCCTACATCAAGGGCGCGCTGCTGGTCTGGCGGCTGATCGGCTCCCCCCGCTTCCCCGCCGACGAGGACAGGCTCCGCCAACGCGCCGGCGACACCTTCGACCGCGGCGTCTCCCGGGCCGGCGTGATGCGCCAGATGATGGCCGTCCTCACCCAGCCCGACCGCACCCGCGCCCTCGCCGGCGTCACCGCGCCGACGCTCGTCATGCACGGCCTGGCCGACAAGATGGTGGGTGTATCGGGCGGGCGCGCGACCGCGGCCGCCGTTCCGGGGGCGCGGGTGACGTTCATCGAGGGCTGGGGGCACGACCTGCCGCCTGCCCTGTTCCCGACGTTCACCACCGCGATCCGCCGCAACGCCGACCGCGCTCGCTAGTCGCGACCGGCAGCTCAGGTGGCCGCCGCGGCCGCCTCCATCCCGGGGATCCGGCCGGCCCGGTCGCGGTCGACGGTGAGGTTCTCGCCGCTGGCCGGGTCGAACAGGTGGATCCGGCTGCCGTCGACCCAGATCTCGGCGTCCTCACCCTCGGTGATCCGGCTGGCGCCGTCGAGGGACACCACCAGCTGGGTACGCAGGGTCTCGCCGTCGAGGTCCTTCTCGAGCTGCTGGAGCTGCTGCTTGACCTCGTCGGGCGACTCGAACGGGATGTACGCGTAGGTCTCGTTGCCGAGCCACTCGACGACGTCGACCTTCGCCCGGAAGGTCGATCCGCTGCGTCCCTCGGCGGCCGCGAGCGAGGCGTCCTCGAAGTGCTCGGGTCGGATGCCCGCGATGAGCAGGCCCCGGCCGGCCGCGCGCTGCGCCCGATCGCGCGGGATCTCCACCTTCCCGAACGGCAGCTCGACCGTCGTCCCCTCGACCGTCGCCGGCAGGAAGTTCATCGGCGGCGAGCCGATGAAGCCCGCGACGAACAGGTTGCCGGGGTTCTCGTAGAGCTCACGCGGCGTCGCGAGCTGCTGCAGCACCCCGCGCTTGAGAACGGCGACCCGGTCGCCCAGCGTCATCGCCTCGGTCTGGTCGTGGGTGACGTAGACCGTGGTGATGCCGAGCCGCTTCTGCAAGCGCGCGATCTCGGTGCGCATCTGCCCGCGGAGCTTGGCGTCGAGGTTCGACAGCGGCTCGTCGAAGAGGAAGGCGTCGGCCTGGCGGACGATCGCGCGCCCCATCGCCACCCGCTGGCGCTGGCCACCGGACAGGTTGCCGGGCTTGCGCTCGAGGTGCTCGTTGAGCTCGAGGGTGTCGGCGGCGTCGCGGACCAGCTTGTCGACCTCGGTGTCGGGCATCTTCGCCAGCCGCAGCGGGAACGCGATGTTCTCGTAGACCGTCAGGTGCGGGTAGAGCGCGTAGTTCTGGAACACCATGGCCAGGTTGCGCTCCCGCGGCGCAAGGTCGTTGACCCGGCGCTCGCCGATCGTCATGTCGCCGGAGGTGATGTCCTCCAGGCCGACGATCATCCGCAGCAGCGTGGACTTCCCGCAGCCGGACGGCCCGACGAGGATCATGAACTCCCCGTCGGCCACGTCGATCGACACGTCGTTGACGGCGGGGAACCCGTCACCGTACTTCTTGACGATATTGCTCATCGTGATGGCGGCCATGGGAGCTCCTATCCCTTCACCGCGCCGGACGTCAGGCCGGCGACGATCTTGCGTTGGAAAATCAGGACGATGACGATGATCGGGATCGTCGCGATGACGGCGCCCGCGGCCAACAGCGAGGCCGGTCGGTTGAACGGGTCGGAGCCGACGAAGAACGACAGGGACGCCGGGATCGGGCGGGCCCGTTCGGTCGACGTCAGCGAGATGCCGAAGACGAAGTCGTTCCAGGCGAAGAAGAAGGTCAGGATCGCGGCCGTGAACACGCCCGGGGCGGCCAAGGGCACGATCACCTTGCGGAACGCCTGCCACGACGTCGCGCCGTCGACCTGCGCCGCCTGCTCCATCTCCCACGGGATCTCCCGGAAGAAGGCCGACAGCGTCCAGATCGCCAGGGGCAGGGTGAACGACATGTACGGGATGATCAGGCCCGGCCAGGTGTCGTACAGCCCGGTCGCGCGCCACAGGTCGAACAGCGGGCCGATCAGCGACACCACCGGGAACATCGCGATCGCCAGCGCGATCGAGAGCACCACCTTCTTGCCGCGGAACTCGAGCCGGGCGATGGCGTATGCCGCCAGCGTGGCCACCATGACCGACAGCAGGGTCGCGATCAGGCTGATGCCGATCGAGTTGAAGATCGCGCGCCGGAACTGCTCGTTCTCCCAGACCGTCTTGTAGTTGTCCCATCCGGCGCCGCCGCCGCTCTTGGGCAGGAAGCCGGGGCTGCCGGTGGTGACCGCCGCCTCGGACTTGAAGGACAGCGAGATGATCCACGCGACGGGCAGCAGGCACCAGACCAGGATCAGGAGACAGCCGACGATGATGCCGATGCGGTTCTTCATGGTCACTCCTGCCGTGCCTGCGCCAGGTCGACGCCGAAGAGCTTGACGATGATGAAGGCGACGAGGAGCACCGAGAGGAACAGCAGCACCGACAGCGCCGAGCCCATGCCGAGCTGGAACTGCTCGATGGTCTGGCGGTAGGTCAGGAAGCTGATCGACTCGGTCTTCACCGCTCCTGCGGTCATCACGAAGATGTTGTCGAAGATCCGGTAGGCGTCGAGCGCGCGGAACAGGACGGCGACCATGATGGCCGCCCGCATGTTCGGCAGGATCACCTTGTACATGCGCTGCCACCAGGTGGCACCGTCGACCTTGGCGGCCTCGATCATGTCCTCGCTGACCTGGGCCAGGCCGGCGAGCAGGAGCAGCGACATGAACGGCGTCGTCTTCCAGATCTCCGAGACCATGATCGCCACGACCGCGGAGCCGGTCTGCCCGAACCAGTTGTAGTCGTTCGGCACGAACGGCAGCCAGCTGTCCACGAAGCCGTTCTGGAACGAGAAGGCGAACTGCCAGGCGAAGCCCGAGACCACGGTGATGATGCCGTAGGGCACCAGGATCGAGGTGCGGACGATGCCGCGGGCGAAGATCACCCGGTGCATCACCAGCGCGAAGGCGAAGCCGATCACCAGCTCGATCGCGACGGTCACCACCATGTAGAGCACGGTGACGCCGGTGGTCTGCCAGAACAGCGGGTCGGTGAGTGCGGTGACGTAGTTACGGACGCCGATGAACGCCTTGTCGTTCGGGGCGGTCAGCGCGTAGTCGAAGGTCGACAGGTAGAGCGCGCGCAGCATCGGGAAGGCCGTCACGATGAGCATCAGGACGACGGCCGGCGCAACCAGCCGCTGCCCGAGCCGGGTCTCGGCCCGCGCCCGGTCGCTGACGACCGGCCGGCCGCGCTCGGCGCGGCGGTTGGTCGGTGCGGTGACGGTGGTCATAGCAGCCTCTTCCCTTCCAGCACGTCCTTGAGGTACGTCGCGGAGTCGCCGGGAGTGCTGTTCGGATCGACCGACGTCGGCGAGTGCCACCTGGCCTGGATCGCGCCCGAGATCATCGCGTAGAAGGCGCTCTTGGGCCGGGGCCCGCCCTCGTCGACGCTGGTGCGGAACAGCTCGATCAGGTCCTTCGGGTACTGGCCGCTCGCCGCGACCTTGTCGTACGCCGCATTGGTCGACGGCATCAGGCCGTCCTTGAGCGCCAGGTCGACCTGGATCTGCTCGGAGGTGATGCACTGCGCCGCGGCCATCGCGTAGGCGGAGTGCTCGGTGTAGGCGCCGACGCCGATGTCGATGCCGCCGACCGGAGGCTTGGACGGCGTACCGGCGACCGTCTCCGGGTAGCGCGCCCAGCCGAGATCGGCCAACTGGTCTTTGGAGACCGTGGGCTCGTAGTTCTTGTAGACGAACGTCCAGTTCACCATGAACTCACCCGGCCCCTGGGCGGGGAACATCTGCCCGAGGCTGGTGCCCTCGTTGGAGACGGTGAGGTCGGGCTGCGCGGCCTTGGAGTCGGCGAGCTTCTTGATGATCCGCGCCGCGTCCTTGCCCGCCTGGGAGTCGATGTCGACCTTCGCGTCGCGACCCGCCTCGGTGTTGGAGACGATGTCACCGCCCGCGCTCTGGACCATCGCGTTGATCCACACGACGTAGGCCTCGTACTTGTTGGCCTGGACGCCGACCGTGCCGCCCTGCTTGGCCGCCGCGTCGATGACCTGGTCCCAGGTGACCGGCTTGGTCATGTCGAGGCCCGCGGCCTGCGCGAGCGAGCGGCGGAACCAGAGCACCTGGGTGTTGGCCCAGAGCGGGATCGCGTAGACGCCGTTGTTCCACGTCACCGTGGCGGCCGCGCCGGACAGGTAGTCACCCTGGCCGTTGGCGCTGGTCTCGATCGTGTCGGCGAGCGAGCCGGTGACCTTCTTCAGCCAGCCGGCGTTGGCGAACTCGGCGACGAACACCGGGTCGAGGTTCATCAGGTCGGTCGAGGAGTCCTTCGCCGCCAGCCGTCGCGCCAACTGGGTGCGCTGGTCGGTCGCGGAGGTCGGGAGCTGCTGCACGGCGATGTCGTACTTGTCGGTGCTGCACTTCTTCGCGTACGTCATGAAGGTGTCGACACCGTCAGGGTTGACGTACCAGTTCAGCACCGGCTTCCCGGAGCTGCCACAGGCCGAGAGACTGCCCGCGGCCAGTGCCGCGACAGCCGTCAAGGCCGCTCGTCTTCTGCGTCGGGACCTTCTCTCCGGCGCGCCGCGTCGCAGCGTCATCGACCAGATCACCCCCTCCGAGTGTGGTGCCCGTCACACCAGTCCTAGCCCAGGTTCGCGTCGTTGTCCACGCCCCCTGTGCCTTTCAGTGCCCGTGACGGGGCATCTCAGACGGGGCTAGGTTTCTGCACATGGCGCTGCACGTCGTCGCCGCCCGGACCGACCCCGCCCTCTTCCGGCTGCCGTGGTCGCGGCCGCTCGCGGACTGGGAGGACTGGTACGTCGTACCGCTGCCACTGGGGCTGTCGCGGCACGTGGTGCGCGTGGTTCAGGTGAACCGTCAGTTCCTCGCGGTGAAGGAGACGCCGGAGCCGATCGCCCTGCGCGAGTACCACCTGCTGCGCGACCTCCAGCGGCTCGACCAGCCCGCCGTCGTACCGCGGGGCGTGGTGACCGGACGGGTCACCGACGACGGATCACCCCTGCCCGCGGCACTTCTGACCGAGCACCTGCACTACTCGCTCCCCTACCGCACCCTCTTCCAGCACGGGCTGCGCGCGGAGGAGGTCCCCGCGCTCGTCGACGCGCTCGTCGTGCTGCTCGTCCGGCTGCACCTCGCCGGCTTCTTCTGGGGTGACGTGTCGCTGTCGAACGCCCTCTTCCGCCGCAGTGCAGGCGGATTCTCCGCCTTCCTCGTCGACGCGGAGACCGGCGAGCTGCGCCCGAGCCTGTCGGACGCGATGCGCGAGCACGACGTCAACGTCGGCGTCGAGAACATCTTCGCCGAGCTGATGGACCTCCAGGCCAGCGGCGACACGGACATCGAGGTCGACGGCCAGGAGGTCGTCGCCCAGCTCGCCGACCACTACCACGCACTCTGGGACGAGCTCACCTCCGCCGAGGAGTTCGGCGAGGACGAGTGGCATCGCGTCGAGCAGCGGATCGCCCGCCTCAACGACCTCGGCTTCGACGTCGACGAGCTCGACGTCCGCACCGAGTCGGACCGGGTCCGGATCCAGCCCAAGGTCGTCGAGGCCGGCCACCACCGCCGCGAGCTGCGCGACCTCACCGGGCTCTCCGTCGAGGACAGCCAGGCGCGCAAGCTGCTCAACGACCTGGCCGCCTTCACCGCCCACTTCGGGTACGGCGACGAGGAACGCACCTCCGTCGCCCAGCGCTGGCTGACCACGATCTACACGCCGATCGTCGCGCTCCTGCCCGCCGAGGCGCGCAGCCGGATCGCCCCCGCGGAGTTCTTCCACGAGGTGATGGAGCACCGTTGGGCGCTCTCCGACGCCGCCGGGCACGAGGTCGACATCTTCGACGCGGCCCGGGACTACGTCGCCTCGGTGCTGCCCGGCCGGCCGCCGGACTCGCTCTGAGCGGCCCGCGCGCCGGTCGTCAGGGAGTGCCGCGCGCGGCGAACTCCGCCCGCAGCCGCGCCGCGTCGGCCGGACCGGTCGCGAGCAGCGCCCACAGCAGCAGCCGCGCCTTCACCGGCGACAGCCAGCCTGCACCGATCGCGCCGCGCGCCAGCAGGTCGATCTCCGAGCCCGGGTAGCCGTACATCGCCCGCCCGGTGGGCCCCGAACCCGTCCGCGACGCGAAGACCACCGGCAGCTCGGAGCTCTTGCGCCCCACCGCCTCCGCCATCGCCGCGGACACGTGGCCCGCCCCGAAGCCTGCGATCACCACGCCCTGGATGCCCGCCGGGCTCAGCGCGTCGAGGACGTGGCCGTCGTCACCCAGGTACGTCGCCAGCAGCGGCACCCGCGGGTCGGCGCCTTCGTCCTGCGGCGGAGGAAGCGGCGCGGGACGGCCGGCCGTGACGCCGTACACGATCTCGGCCTCGACGCACCGCCCGATCGGCCCGAACACCGGCGACCGGAAGGCGCTCGTCGACATCGAGTCGGTCTTCGCCACCCAGCGCGCCTGGTGGATCTCGTCGTCGAACGCCACCAGCACCCCGCGCCCGCGCGACGCCGGCGCCAGCGCGCACCGGACCGCCGTCAGCAGGTTCGCCGGACCGTCCGCGCCCGCCGCCTGCGGCGACCGCATCGCGCCGGTCACCACCAGCGGCTCCGGGCGGTCCCAGAACAGGTCGAGCAAGTACGCCGACTCCTCCAGCGTGTCGGTCCCCTGGGTCAGCACCACGCCGACCGCGCCCGCGTCGACCGCCGCCTGTGCCCACCTGAGCGCGCGCATCACCGTCGGCTCATCGAGAGAGGGGCTCGGCAGCTGCGCCAGCGTCTCGGCGCGGACCTCTGCCAGCTCCTCCAACCCGGGCACCGCGGCGGCCAGCCGCTCGGCGCTCAGGGTCGGCACGATCTCGCTGCCGTCGTGGGCATTCGAGGTGGACGCGATCGTGCCGCCGAGGGCGCCGATCGCCACGGTGGGGATGCTCATGGGACCAGCATTCCGCACCCGCTGTCGGTCGGCGGTGGCAGGCTGGCGCCATGACGAGAGCGCAGCCTGCCGAGCCCGGCCGGATGGGCGGCACCCCCGAGCGCCCCGCCCGCTTCTTCACCGATGCCGCCGAGTTCGGCGCCTGGCTCGCGCTGCACCACGACACCGAGACCGAGCTCTGGATGGGCCTGTACAAGAAGCACGTCCCCGAGCCCGAGCGCGGACTCACCTGGGATGACGCCGTCCCCGAGGCTTTGTGCTGGGGCTGGATCGACTCCACGGCCCAGCGCATCGACGAGGACGCCGTTCGCCAGCGCTGGACCCCGCGCAAGCCCACCAGCAACTGGAGCAAGGTCAACCTCGAGCTCGTCGAGCGGCTCCGCGCCGAGGGTCGGATGCAGCCGGCCGGACTCGCCATCTGGGAGGCCCGCCGCCGCGACCCCGCGCCATACACGCACGAGGTCGACGGCGAGCTCACCCTCCCGCCGCCGTACGCCGCCCAACTCGCCGCTTCCTCCGCCGCCACCGCCTTCTGGGAGGCGGCCACCCCGACCTACCGCCGGATCTGCGTCAACTGGGTCCTCACCGCCAAACAGGAGGCCACGCGCGATCGCCGCATGGCGCAGCTGGTCGCTGACTCGGCTGCGGGGTTGATGATTCCCAGTCAGCGGTACGGCGACGTGCCGAAATGGGTGGAGCGCGCGGCCGCTCTCGCCGCGGCGGCTTCTGCGTGAGCTGTGGGCTCGCGCGGTGCGGGGCTTTTTTACTGAGAGCATGATGGCGCGCCGCGGTGGTTGAACTAGGTGGGTGCGCTGGTTGCGTGTCTCATGTTCGGAGGGGGTGGGTGCCTCGGTGGTCGACCTGC
>NZ_BAABAC010000034.1:0-24589 GCF_039537225.1 Nocardioides ginsengisoli | reverse complement strand
GGAGGACTCGATCAAGGCCAAGCTCTTCGCCCTGCCCGGCGACACCGTCGTCCACACCGGCCACGGCGAGGACACCACCATCGCCGCGGAGCAGGCCCGGCTCTAGGTGATCCGTTGAGGCCGGGCGAGGTAAGGGACCTGCTGCGACTCACGCCGCCCCGGCGGCGCGACGTCCTGGAGCACTGTCGGACGATCGCCGACGTGCGCGACGCGGCACGGCGCCGACTGCCTCGCCCGGTCTTCGACTACGTCGACGGCGGCGCCGACGAGGAGCTCAGCCTGGCGGCCAACGAGGCCGGCTGGCGGGAGTTCTCGTTCCGGCCGCGGGTGCTGGCCGACGTGTCGAGCCCCGATCTGAGCACCACGATCCTGGGTGCGCCGGCGGCGCTGCCGTTCGGGCTGGCGCCGACCGGCTACACCCGGATGATCCATCCCGACGGCGAGCTGGCCGTGGGGCGCGCGGCGGCGGCGGCCGGGACGCCGTACGTCCTCTCGACGATGGCCTCGACCAGTCTCGAGGACGTGCGGGCAGAGCTGTCGGGCGCGGACCTGTGGTTCCAGCTGTACGTGTGGAAGGACCGCGGCGTCACGCGCGAGCTGGTGGCGCGGGCGTGGGAGCGGGGCTACCGCGTGCTGGAGGTCGCCGTCGACACGGCGGTGTCGGGCCAGCGGGTGCGCGACCTGCGCAACGGGCTCACCATCCCGCCGCGGATCACGCCGGCGACGGCGGTGCGGATCGGGATGCGGCCGCGCTACTGGACGACGATGGTCCGGCATCCCGCGATGACCTTCGCGAACTTCGACGGGCTCGGCGCGGAGTCGGGGTTCACGATCGAGAGCATCTCGACGCAGTTCGACCCGAGCGTCGGCTGGGACCGGCTCGCCGAGTTGCGCGAGCTGTGGCCCGGGCGGCTGACGATCAAGGGCCCGGTGGGCCCGGACGACGCCCTGACCGCGGCGGCCGCGGGCGTCGACGCCGTCCACCTGTCCAACCACGGCGGACGCCAGCTCGACCGCTCGGTCGCGCCGGTCCACCTGATCCGGCCGGTGCGGGAGGCGGTCGGCGACCGGCTCGGGATCCTCGTCGACTCCGGGATCCGGCACGGCGCCGACATCGCGACCGCGCTCGCCCTCGGTGCCGACGCGGCGTTCGTCGGCCGGCCGTACCTCTACGGCCTCGCGGTCGCGCAGGTGCGCGGGGTCGCGCACGTCATCGACCTGCTCCGGCGCGAGCTGACGCGCACGATGCAGCTGCTCGGGGTGACGAGCGTGGCGGAGCTCCGGGGCGCGGGGCCCGACTTGATCAGCTCGCGCGCAGCAGCTGCCGCAGCGTCGCGATGACCTCGTCGTCGAGACCCAGCCCGTCGCGCAGGTAGGCCGCGCGGTCGCCGTACTGCTCGACGACCGCGGCCCACGCGGCATCGAGGTAGGCGACGTCGACGATGAGCGTCGGCTCGTAGATCGCGACCGCCGCGGCGCCCGCGTGCTTCTCGATCTCGGCCTCGACCCGCGCGCGGCTGGCCGCGGTCTGCGCGTTGGTGAGCAGGTAGTCGCTCTCGATCGTCGGGTCGTCGACGCCCGCGATGTGCAGCAGCAGCGCCGCCACCCAGCCGGTGCGGTCCTTGCCCTGCGCGCAGTGGAAGAGCTGCGGCCCGCCGGTCGCGAGCTGACGCAGGACGCCGCCGAACGCCTCGCGCGAGTGCGCCTCGACCACGAAGCTGCGATAGACCTCGGTCATCAGCGTGCGCGCCTCGTCGGCGCCGGTCAGCCCGGAGATCCGCTCGATCGGGATCCCGATCGCGTCGAAGTGCAGCCCCGCCACCCCCGGGATCTCGGGGTCGGGGTGCAGCGCGATCTCGGTCGGCGAGCGCAGGTCGATGATCGCCCTCAGGCCGATGCCCTGGAGCGTCGTGAGGTCGACGTCGGTCAGCCGCAGGTCGTTCGAGCGGTAGAACACGCCCGTCCGCAGCTTGCCGCCGTCGGTCGTGGCGTAGCCGGTGCCGGCGACGTCGCGGAAGTTGTCGGCGGAGGCGAGGCGGAGGTACTCGTCTTGCGCGGTCACATGGTCACCCTAGGCGGTGTGGGAATCCCCGCTTCAGCGGGGATTCCTGCGCTTCCTGCCGGTTGCAACGGCCAGGAAGCGCCAGTTTCCGTCAGGAAGTCACCGCCGCGGCGGCCGCGGCAGGAACCGCGGCGTCCGCGCGGCGTACGTCCGATAGCCGGGCCGGTCCATCATGGACTTCTCCAGCAGCTTGGCGCCCGTGGTCTCGCTGAGGAACCAGGTCATCGCCAGCGGCGCGATCACGGTCGCGAGCCCGGCGATCCAGCCGGAGGCGAGGCCGCCGGCGAGCCAGGTGCCCCACCAGACGCAGGCGTCACCGAAGTAGTTCGGGTGGCGGGTCCAGGCCCAGAGGCCGGTGTCGAGGACGGGTGGGCGCTCGGAGCGGGGGCGGGCGCGGTAGGCCGCGAGCTGGGCGTCGCCGACGGCCTCGAAGACCAGGCCGACGAGCCAGACCACGCCGCCGACGACCACGAGCGGCCACCACCACACCGGGCGGACGACGCCGACCGCGACCGGCAGCGCGACGAACACCATCGCGAGCCCCTGGACGGCGAGGACCTTGCGGACGACGACGCCGAGGCCGACGTCCGACACCCGGCCGCCCAGGAGCTCGAGATAGCGGGGATCCTCGTCGCGGTGGCCGCTGCTGCGTCGGTACAGGTGACCGGTCAGCCGAAGCCCCCACACGGCCACGATCGCGACGAGGAAGCTGGTTCGGAGGGCATTGCCGTGGCCGGACGCGCCCGCGGTGAGGGCGCAGGCGAGCGCGATGACGACGAAGCCGAGGCCCCAGGCGACGTCGACGACGGCGATCCGGTCCTGGCGGCGAGCGACCACGGCGGTGCCCGCCATCACGACGACCGCGGCCGCGAGCGCGACGACCACAGAGAGCACGAGCGCGTCCATCAGCGCACCCAGCCCAGCGTGTGCGGCCCGCCGCGCCGGACCAGGAGCAGCTGGTCGACGCCCATCCGGCCGTCCCGGAACGCCATCGACCCGCCGACGAGGTACAGCCGCCAGACCCGCACCAGCTCGGGCCCGACGAGCTCGGTGATGGCGTCGAGGTTCTCCTCGAAGCGCCGCAGCCAGCCGGCGACGGTCAGCACGTAGTGCTCGCGCAGCGCGTGGACGTCCCGCACCTCCAGCCCGGCCCGCTCCAGCAGCGCCGCGGTCTCGCCGACCGGCCGCATGTGCATGTCCGGCGCGATGAACGACTCGATGAACGGCCCGCCGCCGGGGTGACTGGTGCCGCGTGACATCTGCTGCACCAGCACGCGGCCGCCGGGCCGCACCGCGTCGTGCAGCACCCGGGCGTACGTCGGGTAGTTGCGCTCGCCGACGTGCTCGCCCATCTCCAGCGAGGCGACGGCGTCGTACTCCGCCCCCGCCGTCGGTACGGCGTCCCGGTAGTCGCTGAGCCGGATCTCCACGCGGTCCGCGAGCCCCCGCCGCCGGGCCGCCGCGGTCGCGAACCGCTGCTGCTCCTCCGAGATCGTCACGCCGACCACCCGGACCCCGTAGTGCTCGGCGGCGTACAGCGACAGCGAGCCCCACCCGCAGCCGACGTCGAGCAGCCGCATCCCCGGCTCCAGGCCGAGCTTGCGGCAGACCAGGTCGAGCTTGGCGTCCTGCGCGTCCGCGAGCGGCTGCTCCGGCGAGGAGTGGTAGCCGCACGAGTAGGCGAGGTTCCGCTCGTCGAGGATCAGCGAGTAGAAGTCGGCCGTGGTGTCGTAGTGGTGGCTGATCGCCCGGCGGTCGCGCTCCTTGCTGTGCAGCCGGCCGCGCACGCGTGCCTGGGTCGAGGGCGGTGTCGGGGGCCGGCCGACGAGGCCGAGCCCGAGCGCCGTCCGGACGGCGCCGGCCAGCGCCCGCACCGGAGGACGGCGTCCGCCCAGTCCGCGCTGGGCCGCCACCGCGAAGGCGTGGGTGAGGGCCGCGTCGAGATCCCCCGGTACGTCGAGCTCGCCGGTGACATAGGCCTGGGCGGCGCCCAGCTCGCCGGGCTGCCACAGCAGCCGGCGCAGCGCGTCGGGGGAGCGGAGCGTGACGACGGGCGCGTCGGCCGGGCCGGCCGTCGTCCCGTCCCAGGCGACGAGGCGCACCGGGAGGTCGCCGCCGACGAACGGACGCAGCGCCTCCTCGAGCCGGCCGGCGGTGGTCATCGGGACTCCTTGACGAAGGTGAGCTGATGGTCGTCGATGTAGCCCGCGGCGAAGCCGGCCCGGCAGTACTCCAGGTAGAAGTGCCACATCCGCTCGAAGGTCTCGTCGAAGCCGAGCGCGCGCACCCGGTCCAGCGCCGCCGTGAACGCCTGGTCCCACATCCGCAGCGTCGACGCGTAGTGCGCGCCGATCGCGAGGTCGTCGACGACCCGCAGCGCGGTGTGGTCGCGCACCGTCTCCTCGATCGCCCGCACCGACGGCAGCGCGCCGCCGGGGAAGATGTACTTGGTGATGAAGGTGTGCGTCGAGCCGGTAGCGAGCATCCGGTCGTGCGGCATCGTGATCGCCTGCAGCGCGACCCTGCCGCCGGGGGCGAGCACGTGGTCGAGCGTCCGGAAGTACGTCGGCCAGAACTCCCGCCCCACCGCCTCGATCATCTCCACCGAGACCACCGCGTCGTAGGCGCCGCCCGGCTCGTCGAGCAGCGCCCGGTAGTCGCACAGGTCGACGCGGACCCGGTCGGCGTGGCCGGCCGCGGCGATCCGCTGCTCCGCGAGCATCTGCTGCTCGACCGAGAGCGTGATCGTGCGGACCTCCGCGCCCCGGGCCGCCGCGCGGATCGCGAGCTCGCCCCAGCCGGTGCCGATCTCCAGCAGCCGGGTGCCCGCGGTGACGCCGGCCTGGTCGAGCAGCCGGTCGATCTTGCGGTGCTGCGCGGCGACCAGCTCGTCGGCGCCGGCCGTCGCGGGGTCGGCGAAGAGCGCGCTGGAGTAGGAGAGCGTCGGGTCGAGGAAGGCCGCGAACAGGTCGTTCGACAGGTCGTAGTGGTGCGCGACATTGGCCCGGGTGTTGGCGCGGGTGCCGCGCTGGCTGCGCGGGAGACGCTGGACGACGAGCCCGCGCAGCACCTGCAGCGCGGGCGGGACGAGGGTGGTCAGCTCGGCCGCGAGCACGGTGAGGAAGTCGCCGAGGACGCCGTCGCCCGGCGTCCCGTCCTCGTCCCAGGCGCCGCTGAGGTAGGCCTCACCGAAGCCGATCAGCTGGTCGCGGCCGAGCCGCTCGAACAGCTCGTCCGGGCGGTGGACGACGATCGCCGGACCGCCGCGCCCGAGCACCTCCGTCCTCCCGTCGGCCTGGTGCAGGCGGACGGTGACGTCGAGCCGCCCGATCGCGGAGCGGAACAGCCGCTCGGCGATCCGCGCCGCGACCCCGCCGGTACGACGACCGGGTCGCGGCTGGACGGGAAGCCGCCGTGCCCACAGCGCGATGCCGTGCGCGCGGATGAGCGCCGCGCCGCGCAGGCCGGCCAGCGCCAGCCGCGGCGGCTCGTCCGGCGTCGCGTCGAGGGCGGCGTCGAAGCGCGCGCCGTCGTCGGTCACCAGCCGGACCGCGAGCTGCAGTCGACCGGTCTCGGGATCGGGCGGCGGCGCGAGCACCTCGTAGTGCCCGTCGGTGCCGTGGAAGGGCGACACGTACATCTCCTTGTCGACGACATGGCGTCCCGCGCCGGCCGTGCGCGCGGGATCGAGCAGGTAGGCGTGCCGGTCGCCGTAGGTGTTGTGGACCTCGACGACCGTCGCCGCCGGCGGACCGGTGGGGCGCTCGGGCGCCCAGCACCAGTGCACCGAGATCGGGTTGAAGCAGTGGCCGAGCGCCCGCGGCTGCGCGGCCATCAGCGCGCGCCCGCCACGGACGTCGATGCCGTGCCCGGCGAGGAAGGCGTCGAGGCCCTCACGGATGGTCGCGGCGTCGCCGGTGAAGTGGTCGCGGCCGACGAAGCGGCCCGGCAGGCCGGCGGCCGTGCCGTCGTCGGAGAGCCGGTCGAGGTCGACGACGCTCATCCGGGAGTGGTGCGTGAAGGCGTTGGCGATCGGCTCGCGGCGGCGATGCGTCAGCGTCGTCCGGTACGACGTCGCGACCCGCGTCGGCAGCCCCAGCCGGGCGACCGCACGTTCGCCCGAGCGCGCGCCGTCCTCGTGGAATCCCCAGCCGTGATAGGCCCCGGCGAAGACGATGCGGTCGGAGTCGATCTCGGACAGCCGCGCCTGGGCGGCGACCGAGGCGGGCGTGTACGTCGGGTGCGCGTAGTCGCGGCGGACCAGGACCCGCGCCGGGTCGACGAGGTCCTCGCCGCCGAGCGTCACCAGGTAGCGGGTGTCGGTGGCCAGCCGCTGCAGCCGGGTCAGGTCGTAGGTGACGAGCACGCCGGCCCGCGGAGTGGCGGGCCGCCGGAAGTTCCAGGACGCCCAGGCGTCGCGCGCGGTCGGGAGCAGCCGGGTGTCGGTGTGCAGCAGGGCGGTGTTGGCGGCGTACGGGATCGCGTCGAGCACCTCCTTCTGTAGCGGCGTCGGCGCGGCGAGCATCCCGAGCGCCTGGTCGGGATGGGTGGCGATCACGACGGCGTCGTAGGTCGTGCGGCCGGCGGGGGTGGCGACCTCGACGCCGTCGTCGGTGTCGTCGATCGACAGCACCGGCGTGGACGTCAGGACCCGGCTGCCGGCGGCCTCGATCGCGGCGGCGATCCGGGCGACGTACTCCGCCGAGCCGCCGGTGACCGTGCGCCAGGTCGGCGAGCCGAGGACGCGGAGCATCCCGTGGTGCTGCAGGAAGGTGAACAGGTAGGTCGCCGGGTAGTCGAGCGCGGTGGCGGGGTCGCACGACCAGACCGCTGCGACGAGCGGCTCCATGAAATGCCGCCGGAAGTACGGCGTGAAGCGGTGCTCGTCGAGGAAGGCGGCCAGCGTCGTCCCGTGCAGCGGGTCGCCGCCGTCGTCGAGCAGTCGGCGCGCGGCCCGGTGGAAGCGCGGGATCTCGGTCAGCATCCGCAGGTACGACGGGTCGCGGTGGTGGCCCGTGCCGGCCGGGAACAGGCCCCGCCGGCCGAGCGCCCCGGCCCATTCGAGGCCGGTGCCCTCGTCGCTGATCGACATCGACATCTCCGACTCCTGGGTGGGCACGCCCAGCTCGTCGAAGATCCGCAGCAGCACCGGATAGGTGCGCCGGTTGTGCACGATGAAGCCGCTGTCGATCCGCAGCGCGCGACCGGTCGGGTCGGTGACGCTGTGGGTGTCGGCATGCCCGCCGAGCCGGTCGTCGGCCTCGAGCAGGGTGACGTGGGCGGTGCGCGAGGCGAGGTACGCCGCGGTGAGTCCGGCGACGCCGGAGCCCACCACGGCGATCCGCCGTGGTGTCGGGGTGGTGGTCATCAGGAGTCCAGTGCGAAGAGCGCGATCGGCGCACTGGTGGGTTGTGGCGAGCCGCCGTCGGGCTCGACGGTGATGCCGATCCCGGTCGCGTCGGTCGCGTCGCCCTTGAGCACATACGTCGTGTCGGGCTGGTCGGGCATCAGGCCGGCCGGCTCCATCACCCCGGCAGGGGTCTGCAGCCACAGCTCGTAGGCCTTCCCGGCCGGCGCCAGCGCCATCGCCTTGGTCCGGATCAGCGCCTTGCCCTCGCTGCGCGAGAGGACCACCGTGGCCCGGGAGCCGTCGGGGAAGGACTTCTCGAGACGGGTGGCGTCGGGGGCGGCGAGGATCCGCTCGGCCGCAGTCAGCCGCGCCGGCTGCTCGTCGTGCCACGGCCGCAGCCAGGCCAGGCCCACCCCGAGCAGCAGGACGACGGCCGCGGCCGCGCTCATCAGCAGCGGCAGGCGGTGCCGGCGCCGCAGCGGGGTGACCGTCCCGGTCACCGGGGGCAGCGGACGGATGCGGTCGATGCCGGCGAGGATGTCGTCACGGAGGGAGGGCGGCGGCGCGACGACGTCGTCGGCGCCGAGCAGGGCCGCGGCCTCGCGGAGGCTGTCGACCTCGGCGCGGCAGTCGGCGCAGGTGGTCAGGTGCGCCTCGAAGCGGGCGCGCTCGTCGGCGTCGAGGGCGTCGACGGCGTAGGCGCCGGACAGCGCGTGGTCGTGATCGGTCATCGTCCTACTCCGATCGTGTCGCGCAGCCGGATGAGGCCGTCGCGGATCCTGGTCTTCGCGGTCCCGACCGGAAGGTCGAGGAGGGCGGCCACCTCGGTGTGGCTGTAGCCGCCGAAGTACGCCAGCTCGATGGCCTCCCGCTGCACGTCCGTGAGCTGGGCCATCGCGGCGCGCACCCGGCGCGCCTCGAGCCCGGCGTGGGCCGCCTCGGCGGTCGTGTCGTGCTCGACCGTCCGGTTCGTCTGCTCGTAGGCGAGGTCGCGGCGGGTGGCCGCCTCGGCGCTGCGCACCCGGTCGACCGCCTTGCGGTGGGTGATGGTCATCAGCCACGCGAGGGCGCTGCCGCGCGCGGCGTCGTACCGGCTCGCCTGGCGCCAGACCTCGAGGTACACCTCCTGGGTGACCTCCTCGGCCTGCGCCGGGTCGCGGACCACGCGCAGCGCGAGGCCGTGCACGCGGGACGCGGTGGCGTCGTACAGGTCGGCGAAGGCGGCCTTGTCGCCGCGCGCGGCTCGGTTGAGCAGCGGGCCGAGGTCGGTGCCGAGGCCGGCCGGCGCCCCTTGCGGGGCGCCGGCGGGCTCTCCGGGGACCGGATCCATGCGGGTGATCCTTCCGGGTGGACGTGGTCCTGGCCAGGGTCACTTGACCCCGGTCAGCACCTTGTCGATCACGTAGACCGTCGCGTTGGCCGTCGGGATGTTGCCGCAGAGGACCTTCGCGGTGACGGTGCCGTCGGAGACGGTCATCCCGCTCTGCGGGTCGCCGGCGATGGTCAGCTCGTCGCCGAGCAGGGTCTTCTGCTTGCCGGCGACGGCGGTCGGGTCGTCGTTCGCGCCGAGCACGTGGTGGGCGAGGACCTTGTAGAGCGCGCTGTTCTGGCCCTTGGTCTTGCCCTCGGAGACCATCGCGTTGAGGTCCTTGGGCGGGATGGCGCCGAAGGCGTCGTTGTACGGCGCGAACACGGTCAGCGCCGCGGCTCCGTTGAGGGTGTCGGCGAGCCCGTCGATGCTGGTGACCGCGGTGACCAGGGTGCTCAGCAGCGGGTTGTTGCTGGCCGCGGTCGCGACCGGGTCCTTGACCATGCCGTCGAAGGAGCCCGCGCCGGAGGTCGGGATCTTGGCGCAGCCGGAGCCGAAGGTCTGGGCGCCCGCGTCGGTGCTGCCGGTGTTGCCGGTGCTGGGCGAGTCGCTGGTCATGCCGCTGTCCGACGAGCCGGCCTTGTCGGCGGCCGGCTTGGTGGTGTCGTCGCTGCCGCACGCCGCGAGCGTCGCGGAGAGGGCGAGGACGGCGACGGTGGCGCCTGCGGTCCGGGTGAGCCGGTGGAGCTTCATGGTCGTGCCTTCCGTAGGAGGTGGTGTGCAGGTGATTCGGAACGGGTGGGGAATCGGATGGGTGCCTTTTTCTCAGCCGCGGACCTGCACGAGCAGCTCGTGCAGCCCGCTGGCGCCGTCCGGGAACGGCTCGGCGCGCGTGGCGGTCTGGACCTCGCCGTCGGCCGCGGTGGCGCGGACGGCGATCCGGTGGGAGCCGGGCGTGGCGGACCAGCGGTGGAACCACTGGCGCCAGTAGTCGGCGCCGCCGTCCGGCCCGAGCTGGGCGTCGACCCAGGCGCCGCCGTCGATGCGGACCTGCACGCCCTGCACGCCGCCGCGCTCCTGCGCCCACGCGACCCCGCCGACGACGACGTCGCCGGGGTCGAGCTGGGCCAGCGCGCGCGGGGTGTCGATGCGGGCGGCGAGCTTGATCGGCGCGTCGGTCGCCCACCCGCGCCTCGTCCAGTAGGCGTCCTGCGCGGCGTACGTCGTGAGGGTGAGCCGGGTGACCCACTTGGTGGCGCTGATGAAGCCGTAGAGGCCGGGTACGACCATCCGCACCGGGAAGCCGTGCTCGCGCGGCAGCGGCCGGCCGTTCATGCCGACGGCGAGCATCGCGTCGCGGCCGTCGGTGGCCAGCGCCAGCGGTGTGCTGATCGTCATCCCGTCGACGTCGGTGGAGAGGATCTGGTCGGCCCTCGTCTGGCCGATGCCGGCCCGGTCGAGGACGTCGGTCAGCCGGACGCCGAGCCAGCGGGCGCCGCCGACGTACGGACCGCCGACGCTGTTGGAGACGCAGGTCAGCGTGATGTCGCGCTCGATCAGCGGCATCGCGAGCAGCTCGTCGAAGGTGATCGTGACCTGGTGGTCGACGTCGCCGTCGATGGTGAGGGCCCAGTCCTCGGCGCTGATGACGGGGACGTCGAGGCGGGTGTCGACGCGGTAGAAGTCCGTGGTCGGCGTACGGAACCGGGTGATGCCGGGGACCTGGTCGTCGAGCCCGCGCGGCAGCGGCGGCGCGGGCTCGGCCGGCGCAGGAAGGCTGATGTCCTCGGGCCGCAGGCGCAGCCGGGAGACCGTGCGGCCGGCGACCCCGCCGAGCGCGGCGGTCGCGGTGAGGGCGAGCGTGGTGAGGAGCAGCGTGCGGCGGCCGCCGTCGGGCGCGTGTGCGGTGCGGTGCGTGCGCGCGAGCAGGCGCAGGGCGAGCGGCGCGGCGACGGCCGCGACCAGGCACGGCAGCAGGTCGGTCACGCCAGCCTCGGGGCGGGTGAGCACCGCGCCCGCGGCGACCGCGACGAGCGCGACCAGCAGTCCGGCGCCCACCGCGAGCCGGCGCCGGGCCAGCACGCCCGCGACCGCGGCCAGGACCAGCACGCCGGCCAGGACCGACCCGACCAGGATCACCTTGTCCGCCGTCCCGAAGTTGCGGATCGCCCACTCCTTGACCGGCGTCGGCGTCCGGTCGATGACCGCGGAGCCGACCGCGAGCACGGGGGAGGTGGCGGGCGTGGTCAGCGCGGCGGCCAGATGGGCGAGGCCGATGCCGACCAGGGTCGCCAGGACGCCGTACCCGGCCCAGAGCAGGTGCTTCCTCATGCCGGAGGTTCGGAGCGGACCCCCGGGCCGGATGGGGTGCAGGAATCCCCGCTTCAGCGGGGATTCCTGCGCTTCCTGACGGTTGCAACGGCCAGGAAGCGCAAGTTTCCGTCAGGAAGTCACCGGCGAGGCGATGTGCACGAGCGCGTCGCCGGCGTTGACGATCGGCGCGCGGGTCAGCCCGATCACGATGCCCGACCGGTCGGCGTGCACCAGCCGGACCCGCCGGCCGAAGGTGTCGGAGAGCCCGCCGAGCCGGCGTCCCTCCTCGACGTGCTCGCCGAGCTTGACCTCAAGGTGCAGGATCCCCGTGCCGCGGGCGCGCACCCACGCGCTCGTGCGGCACTCGACGGGCGCGATCCGGTCGTCGTCGTCCTCGGACAGCGGCGCGATCATGCCGAGCGAGGCGAGGACGCGGCGCACGCCCTCGACGCCGACGGCGATCGGCTCCTCCTCGAAGCGCAGCGCCTCGCCGGCCTCGTAGAGCAGCACCGTCGCGCCGCGGTCGCGGGCGGCCTGGCGCAGCGAGCCGTCGCGCAGCCGGGCGTGCAGCATGACGGGCGCGCCGAACGCCTCGGCCAGCTTGCGGGTGGTCGGGTCGTCGAGGTCGGCGCGGATCTGCGGCAGGTTGGTACGACGGTCGGCCGCGGTGTGCAGGTCGATCCCGACGTCGCACTTGGCGACCACCTCGGTCATCAGCAGGTGTGCGATCCGGCTGGCGAGCGAGCCGCGGGCCGAGCCGGGGAACGACCGGTTGAGGTCGCGGCGGTCGGGGAGGTAGCGGTCGCCGGTCATGAAGCCCAGGACGTTGACGACCGGGACGGCGACCAGGGTGCCGCGGAAGGTCCGTGCCGACAGGGTGGCGAGCGCCTCGCGGATCACCTCGACGCCCATCACCTCGTCGCCGTGGATCGCCGCGTTGACCCACACCGTCGGGCCGGGCTCGCGGCCGTGGACGACGCGGACCGGGAGGCTGACGTCGCCGCCGGTGACCAGCCGGGTGATCGGGAGCTCGACCTCCTTGGTCGAGCCCGCGCGGACCCGGACGTTGCCGATCGCGAAGGACTCACGCAGGGCCATCGGCGCGCCCCCGGTTCTTGCGGCGGACCCGCCGCGGCGGGCGACCGCCGAGGTAGGACCGGCCGGAGTCGACGAGGAAGCCCTGGCGCAGCGCCTCGCGCCCGACGAGCATCCGGAAGCCCATCGCGTCGCGGCGGGTCAGGGTGATCTCGGTGGGGATGGTGTGGCCGAGCAGCTCGATGTCGATGAGGACGACGATCCGCCGCTGCGCGTGCCCGGTCGAGCTGCGCACCAGCCGGCGGTCGTGGACGGGGCACTCGACGACGGTCGCGTCCTCGGCCGAGCGCTGCCACGGGTGGACCGAGAAGCGCACCCACGGGACGCCGTCGCGCTCGAACTCCTCGATGTCGAAGGCGTGCAGCGCCGACGTACGGGCGCCGGTGTCGAGCTTGGCCTTGATCGGCCCGACCCCCAGGACCGGAAGGCGCACCCACTCGCGCCATCCGGCGACCACCGGAGGGCTGGTTGAATGGGCAGCGTCCACAACCCAATCCAATCAGGTCGGGAATGAAGCTCGCGATCCTCTCCCGCGCTCCGCGGTCCTACAGCACGCAGCGTCTTCGCACGGCAGCCCTCGACCGGGGGCATCAGGTGAAGGTGCTCAACACCCTCCGGTTCTCGATCGACCTCTCGGGCGACGAGCCGGATCTGCAGTTCCGCGGCAAGCAGCTGTCGGACTACGACGCGGTGCTGCCGCGGATCGGCAACTCGATCACCTACTTCGGCACGGCCGTCGTCCGGCAGTTCGAGCAGATGGACGTCTACACGCCCAACACCGCCAACGGGATCGCCAACTCGCGCGACAAGCTGCGCGCCACCCAGATCCTGTCGCGGCACAACATCGGCATGCCGCCGACGACCTTCGTGCGCGACCGTGCCGACGTGATCCCCGCGATCGAGCGGGTCGGCGGCGCGCCGGTCGTCATCAAGCTGCTCGAGGGCACCCAGGGCATCGGCGTGATCCTCGCGCCCAGCATCAAGGTCGCCGAGGCGATCATCGAGACGCTGCAGAGCACGAAGCAGCAGGTGCTCATCCAGCAGTTCGTCAAGGAGAGCAAGGGCCGCGACATCCGCGCCCTCGTCGTCGGCGACCGGGTCGTCGCGGCGATGCGGCGGGTCGCGCAGGGCGACGAGTTCCGCTCGAACGTCCACCGCGGCGGCAGCGTCGAGCGGGTCGAGCTCGACCCGGCCTACGAGCAGGTCGCCGTGCGGGCCGCGCAGATCATGGGCCTCAAGGTGGCCGGTGTCGACATGCTCGAGGGCAACGACGGCCCCCTGGTGATGGAGGTCAACTCCTCCCCGGGCCTCGAGGGCATCGAGACCGCGACCAAGCTCGACGTCGCGGGCGCGATCATCGACTACATCGACAACCAGGTCGCCTTCCCGCAGATCGACGTCCGCGAGCGGCTCAGCGTCTCGACCGGCTACGGCGTGGCCGAGCTCGTCGTCCACGGTGACGCCGAGCTGATCGGCAAGACGCTCGGAGACTCCGGCCTGCGCGAGCGCGACATCACCGTACTCACCCTCCACCGTGGCACCAACGTCATCCCCAACCCGTTCGACCGGCACGTGCTGCAGGCCGAGGACCGGCTGCTCTGCTTCGGCAAGCTCGAGGAGATGCGCTCGATGATCCCGGCCCGCCCACGGCGCCGGGCCCGGGTCAAGAAGCTGCCGAAGCAGCCGATCCTCGAATCCTGACCCACCCGGCGGGAGTGGGTGTGCGGCAGGATGGCCGCATGACTGACGCACCCGCCGAGCTGGTCCACCTCGACGTCGCCGATGGCGTCGCGACCATCACCCTCGACTCGCCCGCCAACCGCAACGCGCTCTCGCGCCAGCTGGTCACCGAGCTGATCGCTCACCTGGCCACGGCCGACGCGGCGGACGACGTCCGTGTGGTGGTGCTGAGGTCGTCGGGCCGGGTCTTCTGCTCGGGCGCGGACCTGTCCGAGGCGGCGACCGTCCCGATGCACGAGGGTGCCCGCGCCATCGTCGCGCTGCAGCGTCAGATCGTGGCCCTCTCCAAGCCGGTCGTCACCGTCGTCGAGGGCGCGGCCCGCGCCGGCGGCATCGGCATCGTCGCGGCCTCCGACGTCGTGGTCGTCGCCGACGACGCCACCTTCGCGCTCACCGAGGTCAAGCTCGGCCTGACCCCGGCGGTCATCTCGCTCACCGTCTTCCCACGGCTCACCCCGCGCGGGCTGGCCTGGACGGCGCTGGGCGGCGAGGTGTTCAGCGGCGCCGAGGCCGCGTCGTACGGGCTGGCGACGCTGGCCGTCCCCGCCGCCGAGCTGCAGGCCAAGGTCGACGAGCTGGTCGGTCAGCTCGCCACCGGCGCCGCGCAGGGCCTGCGGGAGACGAAGCGGCTGCTCGCCGCCGACCTGCTGGCCCGGATCGACGAGAAGGGCGAGGAGCTGGTCGAGGTCAGCGCCCGGCTGTTCGGCTCCGACGAGGCGCGGGAGGCGATGACCGCCTTCCTCACCCGCAAGAAGGGCTGACCTGCTGACCGTCGTACCGGACGTTTCGGTCGCAGAATCGCCCGTTTTGCGACCACAACGTCCGGTACGACGAGCGACCAGCTACTAGAACGAGTTCTAGCTTCGCTCTAGGCTGCCCGCGTGGACTTCGCGATGGTGACCGCCTACCACCCGATCGATCAGCTCGTCCCGCTCGCGCGGGCGGCGGAGGAGGCCGGGTTCGGGGCGCTCAGCCTCGCCGACCACGTGGTCGACCTGGAGACGGTCGAGACGCCGTACCCCTACACCAAGGACGGCGCCCGCCGCTGGGAGCCGAATGTCGACTGGCCCGACCCGTGGGTCACCATCGGCGCGCTATCCCAGGTGGCGACCGAGCTGGAGTTCTTCACCTCGATCTACGTCGCGGCGATGCGCAACCCGTTCGTCGTCGCCAAGGCCGTCGGTACGGCGGCCGCGCTGGCCGGTGGCCGGGTCACCCTCGGCGTCGGCGTCGGCTGGTGCCGCGACGAGTTCGAGCTGCTCGGCGAGGACTTCGCCACCCGCGGCCGGCGTACCGACGAGGCGCTCGAGCTGATGCGCGAGCTGTGGGCACCCGGCTGGACCGAGTTCGCCGGCGAGTTCTACCGCTGCGACAAGCTGGCGATGAAGCCCGAGCCGCCCGCCCCGATCCCGGTCTGGGTCGGCGGCATGTCGGACGTCGCGCTGCGCCGCGCCGCGCGCAACGACGGCTGGATCGGCGACATGGCGACGGTCGACGAGGCGATCGAGATCGCCGCCCGGCTGCAGGAGATGCGCCGCGAGGCGGGGCGCGACCTGGACCGGCCGTTCGCCGTCGTACCGGCGCTGACGGACGCCGTGCGTCCTGAGGACTTCGCCCGCGCGTCCCGAGGCGGCGTGACGATGTGCATGACGATGCCGTGGATGTACTACTACCCGCAGCACGCGCCGCTCGAGCAGAAGCTCGACGGCATCGCCCGGTTCGGGGCCGACGTGATCGCCCCGACCCGGGCGCTGCTCGCCTGAGCTAGCCCGCCAGGTAGCCGGTCAGCGCGCTCACCAGCGTCCGGTGCGCACGGTCGAAGTCGACCGCCGTTCCGAACTGCTGGTCGGCCCGCAGCCCGCGCAGCGCACTCGGGAGCACCTCGGCGACGTCGCGCGCACGCTGGGTGTCGAGCGCGGGGCCGTCGAGGTTCTCGAAGAAGTGCGTGAACGCGGACGACCACAGGTCGTCGAGCTTGGCCAGCGAGGCGGCGGTGAGCGGATGGGTCTGCTCGAGGACCTCGAGCGGCCGGGGCAGCCCAGCTCGGACCGTCTCGACCGCCACGCCGTACGGCGAGTCGAGGATCGAGCGGTAGAGCTGCGCGATCTCGGCGACCCTCCCCTCGACGGTGGGGCTCTGTGGCTCGGCCCAGAGCGAGCTGCCGTTGTCGATGATCAGCTCGACCACGGCGGACCAGAAGCCGTCGGAGTCGCCGAACAGGTTCTGGACCGAGCCCCAGCTCAGGCCCGCCTCCTTGGCGACCATGTTGATGGAGACCGTCTCCGGTCGTCCCGTCCCGAGCATCTCGAGTGCGGTGGAGAGCAGCTTCTCGCGAGCTGCCACTCCTCTTCGGTTTGGTTTGCGCGGCGGTGCCGCAGGCGTCGTACTCATCGTGTTTCCCCCCTAGGACGCAGCGATGCCTTGGCAACTATTGAACCAACAATCTGGTGGGGCGTGACCGCTCTTCCACGACCTGTAGAGTTGGGTGCTTGCCGCAGCGCCCTGCGGTATACACAACAAGAGCGATGACAGGCGGGACGCATCAGTGACAGACGAGCTGGTGGAGCGCGAGGTCGCCGCTGAGCAGGCCTTCGTCGACCGGGTCTACCGGCAGCTGGAGACGGCCGGCAAGGCTGCGCAGCAGCTGGCCGAGGAAGGTCATTCCCGCGCCCATCTGGGCCACGAGGGGGGCCTCGTCGAGCGCGACGCGATGGTCTTCCAGGCTGCCAAGCGGATCGCTCAGCTCGACGCCGCCCACGAGGGCCTGGTCTTCGGCCGCCTCGACATGAACGCCACCGTCGACGCCGAGCCGCGCTACGTCGGCCGGATCGGCCTGCGCGACGACAACCACGACTCGCTGCTCATCGACTGGCGCGCGCCGGCCGCCGCGGTGTTCTACCAGGCCACCGCCGCCGAGCCGCACGACGTCCTGCGCCGCCGGGTGCTGCGCAGCGCCGGGCGCAAGGTCGTCGGCGTCGAGGACGAGCTGCTCGACGCCGAGGCGATGGCCGTCGCCGAGGAGGCCGGCCGCGAGCTCCCGATCGTCGGCGAGGGCGCGCTGATGGCGCAGCTCTCCCGGGCCCGCGACCGCTCCATGCACTCGATCGTCGCGACCATCCAGGCCGAGCAGGACAAGGCGATCCGCGCCCCCTCCCGGGGCGTGGTCAGCATCTCCGGCGGTCCCGGCACCGGCAAGACCGTCGTCGCGCTGCACCGGGCGGCCTTCCTGCTCTACACCGACCGCCAGCGCTACGAGCGCGGCGGCGTGCTCGTGGTCGGCCCGTCCGGCGTGTTCATGCGCTACATCGAGCGGGTGCTGCCGTCGCTGGGTGAGACCGCGGTGGCGCTGCGCAGCCTCGGTGAGGTCGTCGACGAGGTCCGCGCGACCCGTCACGACGAGCCGGCCGTGGCCGACATCAAGGGCTCGGCGCGGATGGCCGAGGTCATGCGTCGTACGGCGCGCCAGCAGGCGCCCGGCAGCCCGCGCGAGTACCGCGTCTTCTGGCGCGACGACCGGCTGGTCCTCGACCGCGGCAAGCTCGGCAACATCCGCCGCAACCTGATGTCGCAGGGGCTGCGCAACAAGCAGCTCCCGCGGGTCTCGAACGCGCTGCTCGACGCCCTGTGGCGCCAGGTCCGCGGTGAGCGCGGTCGCGACCAGGGCCGCGAGCGGTTCAACGAGGACATGCTCTCCCGGCAGGACTTCCTCGACTTCGCGCTGGCCTGGTGGCCGCCGCTCGACGCCGCCACCGTGCTGTGCTGGCTGCGCGACCCCGAGGTGCTGGCCCGCGTGTCGGACGGCCTGCTGTCGCCCGAGGAGCAGCGGCTGCTGTCGAAGTCGTGGAGCCACCTCGACCCGACCCGCGCGATCAGCGGCCAGATCGCCATCGAGGACGTCCCGCTGCTCGACGAGCTGCGCTACGCCCTCGGCGACCTCCCGCAGAAGGCCGACGACGAGCGCGACGACCCGATGGCGCTCATCGAGGGCGCGGTCGACATCCAGGAGCTGATGACCGCCTCCGACCGCGAGTACGCCCCCGCCGGGCGCGCCTGGCGGCCGCCGGTCAGCAGCATCGAGGACGACGGCTACGCCCACGTGCTCATCGACGAGGCGCAGGACCTCACGCCCATGCAGTGGCGGATGGTGGGCCGCCGCGGCCGCACCGCGTCGTGGACCATCGTCGGCGACCCCGCCCAGTCGTCGTGGCCCGAGCCGGCCGAGGCCGACGCCGCCCGTGCCGCCGCGCTGGAGCGCAAGCAGATCCACCGGTTCCACCTGTCGACCAACTACCGCAACTCGGCCGAGATCTACGCCCACGCCGCGGCCTACGCGCAGCGGGTCGGGCTCGACGCCGACCTGCCCGACGCCGTACGACGCACCGGTACGGCGCCGCGCGAGGTCGTGCTCGCCGACCCGCGCGGGCTCGAGTCCGCCACGCGCGCCGCGGTGACCGAGCTCGCGGGCGCGGTCGCGGGAACGGTCGGCATCGTGGTGCCGGTCGCGCGGCGCTCCGAGGTCAACGCCTGGCTGGCGTCCTGGCCCGAGCTCGCCGACGACGCCCCGGGCGCGCGCGCCGCGATCGACTCCTCGGTGGCGCCGTCGGGCGACGACCGGGTCGTCGTCCTGACCGGCCTCGACACCAAGGGCCTGGAGTTCGACGCCATCGTCGTGGTCCGGCCGCAGGAGATCGAGGACGAGTCGGCCACCGGCCGCGCGACGCTCTACGTCGTCCTGACCCGCGCGACGCAGCTGCTCACCACGATCAGCTGAACGCCGTAGCATCGGCTCATGGAGCACGAGCGCGAGGAGTTCGACGAGTTCGGTGACGAGCTCGACGCGCCCGAGCCGTGGATGCGTGACGGTCACATCCCCGCCGACGCGCGGCGGATGGGCCTCAACTCGTCGGTGCCCGACGGTGCGATGCTGGAGTTCGCCGGCGCGCTCGACAGCAGCAAGCCGCTGCACCGGCTGGTCGCGCTGGTGCTGCTGGTGACCTTCCTGGTGCCGGTGCTGCTGACCCTGCTCAACGTGCTGCGCTGAGCGTGCTGCGCTGAGCGTGCCGCGCTGAGGGGCAGCCGTTGTGCACGCTGCCAACGGCCCACCCGAAGGTTGTGCAGCCGACCCGAGAGGCGGGCGGCCCGCCGCTGCGACCTTGGAGGCAGTACGGCGAGGACGCCGTCGCTCGACTCCGAGGAGGCACCGATGGCCAAGTACACGACACGCGGCGCGGACGGCACGACCGTGCCCTGGCGCGACAAGAAGCGCTACCTGTGGATGATGGGCCTGGTCGTCCCGACCATGCCGCTGCTGGGCATCGCGCTCTTCGAGGCGACCGACCGCTCGCTCTTCCTCTGGCTGACGCCGGTCGTCTTCTTCGTGGCGATCCCGCTGATCGACCTGATCGCCGGCTACGACAACACCAACCCGCCGGACGACGTCATCGAGGCGCTCGAGAACGACCGCTTCTACCGGTGGGTGACCTACCTCTACCTCCCGGTGCAGTACGCCGGCTTCGTCGTCGCGATCTGGTTCCTCGCCACCGCCGAGCTCACCGTCGCCGCCAAGATCGGCCTCGCGATCTCGGTCGGCGTCGTCGGCGGCGTCGCCATCAACACCGCGCACGAGCTGGGCCACAAGCGGGAGTCGGTGGAGCGGTGGGCGTCGAAGATCGCCCTGGCGCAGACCTGCTACGGCCACTTCTACATCGAGCACAACCGCGGCCACCATGTGCGCGTCGCGACGCCCGACGACCCGGCCAGCTCGCGGATGGGCGAGAGCGTCTACCGGTTCTGGCCGCGCACCGTCGCCGGCTCGCTGAAGAGCTCGTGGGAGCTCGAGGCCAAGCGCTACCAGCGCAAGGGCACGCACCCCTTCCACCTCGGCAACGACGTCCTCAACGCCTGGCTGATGACGATCGCGCTGTGGGGCGGCCTGATGCTCTGGCTCGGCCTCGCCTACGACGTCAACCCGGTCGGCCTGCTGCCGTACCTGCTGCTCCAGGCGGTCGTCGGCTTCTCGCTGCTCGAGGTGGTCAACTACATGGAGCACTACGGCATGCTGCGCCAGCGGGTCGGCGTCGCCGGCAAGGAGCGCTACGAGCGGGTCACCCCGGCGCACTCGTGGAACTCCAACAACATCGCGACCAACGTGCTGCTCTACCACCTGCAGCGGCACAGCGACCACCACGCCAACCCGACCCGTCGCTACCAGACGCTGCGCGATTTCAAGGACGCCCCGGTGCTGCCGACCGGCTACACCGGCATGATCGTCGTCGCCCTCTTCCCGCCGGCGTTCCGGGCGCTGATGGACAAGCGTGTCGTCGCCCACTACGACGGCGACCTGCGCCTGGCCAACGTGCTGCCGAGCAAGCGCGACAAGCTGCTGCGCCGCTACCCGGCGCCCGTGGCGAGCGACCGCGACGACCGGCACACCGACGTCACCGCCCACGACTTCGCCGAGGAGGTGCTCGCCGCCCAGTGCCCCGGCTGCGGCTACACCTACGAGGTCGCGGAGGGCAACGAGCTCGAGGGCTTCGCCGCCGGCACCGCGTGGAAGGACGTCCCCGACGACTGGTGCTGCCCCGACTGCGGCGTCCGCGAGAAGGTCGACTTCAAGGCCGTCGAGCCGGGCCGCGGGATCAGCCGGATCGGCGCGTGATCGCGATGCGGATCCACGCCGACAAGGGCAGGTGCGAGGGGCTCGGGATGTGCGAGTCGATGGCCAACGACTACTTCGAGGTCGACGAGGACGAGGAGCTGGTGCGGGTCCTCGACGAGAACCCGCCGGAGTCGGACCGCGCGCACGTCTACGCCGCGGTGCAGGCGTGCCCGGTGCTGGCGCTGACCCTGGAGGGCTGAGCGTCTGCGGCCGGATTCCCCAGTGTTCTGGGATGGTCCGGCCGCTGCGGCGCGTCCAGGATCGAGGCTCACCCTCTCTGTGGAAGGACCTCTCTTGTCGACCCAAGCCCGACGTCGTACGACGCTCGCCGGGATCCTGATCGCCCTGCTCGTGCCCGCGCTCCCCACCCCCTCGGCCGACGCCGCTGCCTCGGCCAAGCCCCGGGCCCGCTGCCACGGCGAGGTTGCGACCATCGTCGGCACCAAGCGCGCCGACCGCCTCGTCGGCACCCACGGCCGCGACGTGATCGTCGCGCTCGGCGGCGCCGACGTCGTCGAGGGCCGTGGTGGGGACGACGTCGTCTGCGCCGGTGGCGGCAGGGACCGCGTGCTCGCCGGAGCCGGTGACGACTACGTCGACGGTGGCGGCGGTCGCGACACGCTCGACGGCCAGGGCGGCGACGACGTGATCTGGAGCGGCGGCGGCACGGGCGAGCTGCTGCTCGGCGGTCGCGGCAACGACCACCTGATCCTCGAAGGCACGCTGTCGCACGGGCTCGCCGGACCGGGCAACGACTACGTCGACGTCTACGGCCGCGGCAGCGACGTCGACGGCGGCGCCGGAAACGACGTGCTGCGCGGCGGCCCGGGCGACGACGAGATCGACGGCGGCGAGGGCCGGGACGTCTGCGTCGGCAAGGGCGGCCGCGACCTCTGCGACGGTGGCGCCCCGGGCACGGCCGCCAACACGCCCACCGACCCCGACCGGTGCGACGCGGAGCGGATGCGCTCGTGCCGCGCCGCCGACTCCACGGCGTACGACGGCACGGCCGGCGGCACGCTGCAGTACTCCGGTGGCGTCGTCGAGACCTGGACCGCGAGCTTCCGGATGGACAGCACCGACGACGCGCCGCAGCTGATCGAGGGCCCGGCCACCTTCGGCTGGCAGATCAGCGGAACTGACCTGCAGGGCTGTACCCACGAAGGATCCGCGACCCTGAGCGGGCACGCGTCGTACGCGATCTGGCTCGACTTCGGCTACTACACGGGTCAGCTCTACCCCGACCGCTCGCGCCAGGTGGCGGTGGAGGTGACGTGCCCGGTGACCGGGACGACGACCGAGTGGGTGACCCCGCTCAACACCGACGCCGCCAACACCGGCGAGGTCGACCTGCACCCGGACATGTCCTGGATCCGCGGCGACCGGACCTACCACCCGGGCGGCGACCAGACCGTCACCGCGGTGTGGAGCTGGGACGCCCGCTAGGTCCTTTCACCCCCGGTGGAAGAGCGCGTGGTGACGCAGCGCCACCGCGAGCTGCGGGCTGATCCGGGCGATCGGGTGGCCGAGCATCTCCTCGGCCTGCCCGAGCCGGTAGCGGATCGTATTGCGGTGGACGACGAGCGTGCGGGCGGCCTCCTCGGCGCTGCCGCCGCTGTCGAGGTACGCCGTCAGCGTCTCGCGGATCCGCTGCATGCCCTCGTCCTCACCCACCAGCGGCCCGAGCTCGCGCGCGACGAACCGGTCGACCTCCGGTGAGCAGCCGAGCAGGACGGGCAGCTCGACGTCCGGGTAGAGCGCGAGCCAGGCGTCGGTGTCGGCCGCAGTGACCCGCAGCGCGCCCTGTGCCTCGCGGTGCGACGCGACGAAGCCGGCGATGCCCGTCGCGGCCGAGCCGACGCCGACCACCACGCCCTCGTGGGCCAGCTCGCCGGCGGCGGCCGGCAGTCCGTCCAGCGACGGCGCGTCGCGGGTGCCGAGCCAGAGCCACAGCTGACGGCCGCCGGGCTTGACGATGAGCGGGCTGGCGGCGCCGATCCGGCGGGCCAGCTCGCCCGCCAGCGGCTCCAGGGTGCCCGCGCGCTCGGCGTCCCCGACGGAGAGGACGACGGCCGTGTGGTGCACCGAGATCGGGTAGCCGCCCAGTGCCGACGACGCCTCCCGCGGGTCGGTCAGATCGCCGGCCAGGATCGAGCGCACCGACTCGTAGCGCTGCGCCGCCGCGCCGGCGAGGACCCGGCTGCGCGCCGCCTGGTAGGTCGCGATCGACTGGCTGATCGACTCGTCGAGCCAGACCCCGGCGCGGTTCCAGAAGTACATGAGCAGGTCGGCGCGGTCGAAGTCCGCCGGCGGCAGGCCCTTGATGATCTCGCTGACATAGGCCCACACCTCCTGCTGGGCGACCCGGTAGAACCGGATCAGCATCTCCAGCGGCAGCTGCCGGTCGGCCAGGTCGACGGCCAGCCGGCGCGCCGCCTCGACCAGGTGGAAGTGCTGCTCGGGCTGGGCGAAGTCGCCCAGGAACGCCAGCCAGTGCTCGCGGACCGTCACCCGCACGGTGTCCGGCAGCCCCTCGACCGACCCGGTCTCGGGCATCTCGTCGAGGATCGCCTGCGTCACCCGGTCGACCCACACGTCGACCTGCTCGGGCTGGGCCTGCTCGGCGACGTACGCCAGCAGCCACGGCGCGAGGTCGGAGGGCACGGACTCGCTGCTCATCCGCTCACCCTAGGGCGTGCCGCCGGGCACGCGGCGCAGCGCTCAGCCGAAGTCCGCGAACACGCGCCGGGCGGCGCCGTCGACGGTGACCACGCCGCCGTACGGGACGATCCACTGGGGCCGGGTGTGCCCGAACGGCGGGCCGACCACCAGCACCGCGTCGGGGTTGTAGTGCGCGACGATCTCGATCGCCGTGTCCCGCTGCTCCCGGCGCAGGCCGAGGCGCTCCTCGGCGGTCGGGCGCCTGGTGAAGTCGGACGTCGGCGGCCGCGCCACCAGCACCGCGTCGACCGCCGCCAGGAGGCCGCGCTCGCCGAGGGAGCGGAGGATCCAGCCGAACTCGCGGGCGGGGATCAGCTCCTCGGACGTCTCGAGCAGCAGCACGCCGCCGTCGAGCACCGCCGGGTCGGCCGGGAAGCGCCCGGCGGTGAGGATCCACTGGATCACCTCGATGCAGCCGCCCCAGGTCCGGCCGGTGACCGACCGCGCCGGGCCCGCCCAGCTCCACGCCTCGGTGGGCTCGCGGTCGCCGTACTCGGTGAGGGCGCGGGGGTCGTTCCAGTCTCGGCCGAAGTCCTCGGACTCGCCGGGGTCGGTGAGCTCGAGCCGCTCTCCGGTCAGCAGCGCGGCGCGCAGCGCCTGCTCGTGGATCGGGTCGACACCCGGCCCCGGGCCGAGCTGGACCTGCGTCGAGCCGCCGTAGAAGCCGGGGACGCCGTGGGTCCACAGCCAGTTGAGGATGTTGGTGTTGTCGCTGTAGCCCACGAACGGCTTGGGATCGCGGGTCAACAGCGCCGGGTCGAGGTGCGGGACGACGGTGATCTGGTCCTCGCCGCCGATCGTCGCCAGCACCGCGCGGATCGACGGGTCCGCGAACGCCGCGTTGAGGTCGGCCGCCCGCTCCTCGGGGTCGGCGCCGAGCCGGCGCGTGGTCGGATACTCGACGGGCACCAGCCCCGTCACCGCCGCCAGCCGGGCCAGCCCCTGCTCGTGCACCGCGGGCGCGACCGCGGGCGCGGCGAAGGACGGCGAGACGACGGCCACGCGGTCGCCGGGGCGGGCCTTGGGCACGGGCACGAGCTCCATGCCATCCGACACTAGGGGAGATCCGGTGCCGCTTGCGGTCTGCGGAGTGCCAGGTTTGTTATCGATTGCGTGGTAGCGCGCCGCAGTGATCGAGGTGGTTGGTTGCGGTCGCCTGTTGCTTTGCGGTGGCTGCCGGTCGACCCCTGTCCCGCGGTGGGTGAGTTGATGCGCTTGTTATCGACTCATGTTCGGAGTGGGTGGGGGTGGGTGCCGCGGTGGTCGACCTGCCATTGGAAGCCGTTGGGGCTGGTCCACTGATAGGTGCCCGGCTTCGTGACCTCGTAGCGCCAGTGGCTG
>NZ_BAABAC010000033.1:40999-70083 GCF_039537225.1 Nocardioides ginsengisoli | reverse complement strand
GCCGGGCGCACGGGTCGGCGCCGGCTCGGGCGCGCCGCCGGTCGCGAGGGAGAGGACGGCGAGCACGAGCACGCCGGCCAGCGCGGCCAGCCGGCCGGTGCGGCTCAGCACTGCGGGACCGTCGCCCCGGTCAGGTGCAGCGCGGCGACCCAGCCGCCGTCCGTCGTCTTCGCCCAGTGGTCCGAGCTGGCGTTCAGCGACTGCGAGGACACCTCGGTGCCGCGCGTCCAGCACACGACCCGGTGCTGGGTGCCGTCGCTCCAGCGCTCGCTGGTTCCGTTCGCCAGACGCTTCTCGGCGTCCTGGGTCGACGGGCCGGTCCGGACCTGCAGGTAGCAGCTGCCGTCGCCACACGTCCCCCGCACCCGTACGGCGACGCCCTGGTCCTGCTGCGGACGGCTGGTCGCCACGCCCCCGACCTCGCCGGTCGTCCCCGAGGTCGGCCCGCCGCCGCTGCCCGTGCTGCCGCCGCTGCCGGTGCTGCCCGTGCTGCTCCCGTGCGTGGTCGGGTCGTTCGCGGCGCGCGGACCACCGTCGCCGCCGGTCGACGCCCACGGCCGCAGGACCAGCGCCAGTCCGGCGACCGCGACGAGCGCCGCCAGCCCGGCGGCGACCGCGATCCACCCGGCGCGCCGCCGCGGCTGCGGCACGGCGACCGGGCCCGAGCGGGTCGGCGTCGGGCCCGACGTCGCCTCGGGGACCGGCGTCCGGGGCGGAGGCGGAGGCGGCGGGGGAGGCGCGAGCGGCGCGGGGACCGGCGTTGCGACCGGCGCCGGGACGGGCGCGGGCGGTCCGGCCGGCCGGACCGCGTGGTGCCGCAGGTGCATCGGCACCGACGCCAGCACGTGGTCGAGCGCCACCCGCATCGCGTCGACGGTGACGAAGCGCTCGGCGGGGTCCTTCGCCATGCCCTGCGCGAGGACGCCGTTGAGGTCCTCGACCCACGGCGCGTCGACGGCGAGCTGGCGCACCGGCGCCTCGAGGTGCTCGCGGGCGAGGACGAACTGCGTCCCCGAGTACGGCGGCGCGCCGGTCAGCATCGCCCAGAGCAGGCAGCCCAGCGCGTAGACGTCCGAGGTCACCGCGGCGGGGGCGCCGCCGAAGCGCTCGGGCGCGAGATAGGGGAAGGTCCCGATGACCGCGCCGGTCATGGTCAGCCCGTGGTCGGGCTCGGCGTCGCGGGCGATCCCGAAGTCGCACAGGTAGGCGAACGGCGAGTCCGCCGAGCCGGTGACCAGCACGTTGCTCGGCTTGATGTCGCGGTGCAGCACGCCGGCCCGGTGGGCGTCGGCCACGCCGCTGGTGATCTGTACGGCGAGCGCGAGCGCGGTGCCGACGGGCAGCGGCCCGTCGCCGAGCCGGGCGGCGAGGTCGGCGCCGGCGACGAGCTGGGTGGCGATGAACAGTGATCCGTCGACCTCGCCGTGGTCGAGGACCTGGATGATGTGCGGGCTGTCGAGCCTCACCAGGGTGGAGGTCTCGTTGAGGAAGCGGGCGCGGTACTCCTCGTTCTCCGCAAGCTCCGGCGCCATCACCTTCAGCGCGACCCGGCGGCCGATCCGGTTGTGGGTGGCGGCATAGACGACGCCCATCCCGCCGCGGCCCAGCACACCGTCGACCAGGTAGTCGCCGAAGGTCTCGCCCTCGCGTGGGTAGCCCGTCATCACGCTCCTCTCCTGTGCGCACCTGCGCGGGGAACACCGTGCCCCGTCTCGACACCGATCATTCTCGCGCGCGTCGAGCCGCCGCGCGTACCGAAGACGCGGGTTCGGCCCGTCCGGTTGGCACGGCGCCGGCGCCGGCTCCGTCCGGTCTGGGATGTGACGCCGCGCACTTTACAAGTCAGCCCCTCTTGTCAAACGGCTTTACAAGTCCTACGGTCGTGTCAAGCGGCGCCCGCAGCGGCACCCAGTAGGCACCCCCACGGCGACGACGCCGATCGCAAGGAGGCACAACGATGACCGGACCGACCGTCGGTGCGACCGTCCCCGAGGGATCCACGGAGAAGTGGAAGGACAAGAAGCGCTATCTGTGGCTTCTCGGCCTACTGATCCCGGGCTTCGCGATCATCGCGTTCGTCGTCTACGCCGAGCTCGGCTGGCACTGGGTGCTGTGGATCGGCCCGATCCTGGTGTTCGGCATCATCCCGATCCTCGACCTGCTGGCCGGCCTCGACCCGACGAACCCGCCGGACGACGTCATCGAGGAGCTCGAGAACGACAAGTACTACCGCTGGGTCGTCTTCATGTACCTGCCGATCCAGTACGTCGCCTTCTTCGGCGTGATGGCGATGGTCGTCAACATCAACCCGATCGAGGCCGTCGCCAGCCTGTTCGGCGTCAAGGACTGGGTGGCGACCCACGTCAGCGCCGACCTGGTCCGTGACTTCCACCTGTCGACGTTCGACAAGGTCGGCATCGCGATCTCGCTCGGCATGATCAGCGGCATCGGCATCAACACCGCGCACGAGCTCGGCCACAAGAAGGAGTCCGTCGAGCGCTGGCTGTCGAAGATCGCGCTGGCGCCGTCGTTCTACGGCCACTTCTACATCGAGCACAACCGCGGCCACCACGTCCGCGTCGCGACGCCCGAGGACCCGGCGTCCAGCCGCCTCGGCGAGAGCTTCTACACCTTCTGGTTCCGCACCGTCTCCGGCTCGCTGAAGAGCGCGTGGGAGCTGGAGGCCAAGCGCTACAAGCGCAAGAGCACCCACCCGTTCCACCTCGGCAACGACGTCCTCAACGCCTGGCTGATGTCGATCGCGCTGTTCGGCGCGGTGATCGCGCTCTTCGGCGTCGCGACGATCCCCTACCTGCTCATCCAGATGGTGCTCGGCTTCTCCCTGCTCGAGATCGTCAACTACCTCGAGCACTACGGCATGAAGCGGCAGAAGGTCGGCGAGAAGCAGCGCTACGAGCGGGTCCTGCCGATGCACTCGTGGAACTCCAACAACATCGTCACCAACGTCTTCCTCTACCACCTGCAGCGCCACAGCGACCACCACGCCAACCCGACCCGCCGCTACCAGACGCTGCGCGACTTCAAGGAGTCCCCGGCCCTGCCGACCGGCTACGCCGGCATGATCGACCTCGCCCTCATCCCGCCGCTGTGGCGCAGGGTGATGGACCGGCGGGTCGTCGACCATCTCGACGGCGACGTCACCTTGGCCAACATCAAGCCGGGCAAGGAGGCCCGCTACCTCGCGAAGTTCCCGCCGCCGGTCGAGCACCAGCTCAAGACCGACGACCTCTTCGCCCAGCAGTACGTCGGCGAGGTGCTCGCCGCGCGCTGCCCCGGCTGCGGCTACGTCTACGAGGTCGCCGCGGGCGACGAGCACGAGGGCTTCGCCGCCGGCACGGCCTGGGCCGACATCCCGGACGACTGGTGCTGTCCCGACTGCGGTGTCCGCGAGAAGATCGACTTCGTCCCGTTCGACCCCGAGAAGGTGCAGGCCTGATGGCAATGAAGATCCACGCTGACGTCGACAAGTGCGAGGGCCTCGGCATGTGCGAGGCGATGGCCAACGACTACTTCGAGGTGGACGAGGACGAGGACAAGGTCGTCGTCCTCGACGCCGCGCCGCCGGAGTCCGACCGCGCCCACGTCTACGCCGCGGTCCAGGCCTGCCCGGTCCTCGCGCTGACCCTCGAGGGCTGAGCCGATGGCGGTGACTACCCTCGAGGGCGTGGTCACGTCGTCCCCTCTGCGCGAGCGCCTGCTCGAGGCCGCCGTCCAGCTGACGACCGACGCCGGCTGGGCCAAGGTCACCATGGCCCGCCTGGCCGACGAGGTCGGGGTGAGCCGGCAGACCGTCTACAACGAGATCGGCACCAAGAACGACCTCGCCGAGGCGATGGTGATGCGCGAGCTCGACCGCTTCCTCGCCGGGGTCGCGCGCTCCTTCGACGAGAACCCCGACGACCTGATCGGGGCGATCCGCGACTCGGCACGGCGGGTCCTGAAGTACGCGCAGAACAACGCGCTGCTGCATGCGGTCGTCTCCGCCACCCACGGCGCCGACACCGAGCTGCTGCCGCTGCTGACCACCCACTCGGAGTATCTCCTCGAGGGGGCCAAGCTGGTCGTCGCCGAGCGGGTCGCGGCCTATGACGTCGACCTGCCGGCCGACCGGCTCGAGGCCAGCATCGACATGGTCGTCCGGCTCGTCCTGAGCCACGTCATGCAGCCGTCCGGCGACCCCGCGCGGACCGGCGACGACATCGCCTGGATCGCCGAACGCGTCCTGCGCCGAGGTCCGATGGCCTAATCTGCCCCCAGGGAGGACTGCCGGGAGCACCGGTGGCAGGGGACGCAGTGCAGGGAAGGGACCATGGGGTTGGCGCGAGGCCACACGCGGACGAGGCGCGGCCGGACGACGACGCTGACGGCGGCGTTGTCGGGGCTGTCGGCGCTCACCGTCGCCCTCGCCCTCGCCGGCTGCGGCAGCACCGAGAAGGGCACGCCCGCCAAGCCCGGCGACCCGTCCAAGGCGGCCGCCTCGACGAGCGCCACCGCTGAGAACGTCGCCGACCCGGCCCACGCCGTCGCGCCGCCGGGGCCATTCGACGGCAAGCAGTACGGCGACGACCTGCTCGTGGTCTCCCAGGACACCATCTCCGACGCCGACGTCGCGAGGATCACCGGCGTCACCATCGGCAAGGGCAAGAGCGAGCGCAAGGGCGTCGCCGCCTACACCCGGCTCTCCTACGGCCAGTTCTCCGTCGAGAACAAGCTCTACAACATCGTCGCTGTCGACCCGGCCGCCTACCGCCGCTTCAACGGCAACGACGCCGCGCGCTTCCAGGCCGAGTGGGACCGCGTCGCCGGTGGCGAGATCGCGATCCCGAAGGCGCGGGAGAAGGAGCTCGTCCCCGACAAGTCCGGCTACCTCGAGGTCAACGACCAGAAGATCCACATCGGCGCGCTCTCGCCCGGTGGCGTCGACGGCATCGACGCGGTCGTCAACACCAAGTGGGGCCACACGCTCGGCCTGCCCGACAAGAACGCGGTGCTCATCAACACCGGCATCTCCTCGCCCCAGGCGGTCCGCAAGAAGATCGAGAAGCTGGTCGGCAAGTCGACGTACTCGATCAGCAACCTCGACATCGTGCAGCAGGAGGGCCTCGACCTCGGTACCTTCCAGAACGTCGTCCTGGTGGGCGCCTTCCGCGACGCCGTCGGCACCTACCGCTACACGCCGCTCGGCGGCGGCCGGATCGCGCCCGACCCGGCCTGGGTGAAGTCGCACATCGTGACCGAGGTGGTGCCGATCCTCGGCGCGGTCACCTGCAACAAGTACATGATGCCGCAGCTCAAGGCCGCCCTCGCCGAGGTCGTCAAGCGCGGGCTGGCCGACCAGATCCAGCGGGGCCAGTACGGCGGCTGCTTCGTCCCGCGCTTCATCGCCGGCTCCACGCAGCTGTCCAACCACTCCTTCGGGCTGGCCCTCGACCTCAACGTCCCGGGCAACCAGCGCGGCACGGTGGGCCAGATGAACCGCGAGATCGTGTCGATCTTCAAGCTCTGGGGCTTCGCGTGGGGCGGCGACTGGGCCTACACCGACCCGATGCACTTCGAGCTGCGCCAGATCGTCAGCCCCGGCTGACCCCGGTCCCGCTGAGTGCGGACGCTGACACCATCACTGTCAGCGTTGTGCCATGATGCCCGCCATGACGTTCGCGCTGGGTCAGGGAACCGGTCCGCTCAAGGGCCTCAAGGTCGTCGAGATCGCCGGCATCGGGCCCAGCCCGCACGCGTGCATGATCCTCGCCGACCTCGGCGCCGACGTGATCCGGGTCGAGCGCCCCGGCGGCCAGATGCTCACCGGCGGCTCGCACGACCTGCTCAACCGCGGCCGCCCGAGCGTCGCGCTCAACCTCAAGGACCCCGAGGCGGTCGCCACCGTCCTCGACCTCGTGGCCACCGCCGACGTCCTCGTCGAGGGCATGCGGCCCGGCGTCGCCGAACGGCTCGGCTTCGGGCCGGAGGCGTGCCACGAGCGCAACCCGCGGCTGGTCTACGGCCGGATGACCGGCTGGGGCCAGGACGGCCCCTGGTCGCAGGCCGCCGGCCACGACATGAACTACATCGCCATCACCGGCACCCTGCACGGCCTGGGCCAGGTCAAGGACAAGCCGCAGTTCCCGACCAACCTGGTCGGCGACTTCGGCGGCGGCTCGACGTACCTCGTCATCGGCATCCTGGCCGCGGTCTTCGAGGCCCGGCTGTCGGGTCAGGGCCAGGTCGTCGACGCCGCGATCGTCGACGGCACGGCGAACCTCAACGCGATGACCTCCGCCTTCCTCGCCGGCGGCGGCTTCAAGGAGGAGCGGGCCGCGAACCTGCTCGACGGCGGCGCGCCGTACTACGACATCTACGAGACCGCCGACGGCGAGCACATGTCGGTGGGCGCCCTGGAGCCCCAGTTCTACGACCTCTTCATCGAGCTGCTCGGCATCAAGGAGACGGCTCCCGACCGCTTCGACCTGGCCCGCACCGACGAGCTGCGCGCGCTGATCACCTCGACCTTCAAGACCAGGACCCGCGACGAGTGGTGCGCGATCTTCGACGGCACCGACGCCTGCGTCGCGCCGATCCTGCGGATGAGCGAGGCCAAGGACCACCCGCACATCAAGGGCCGCGAGGTCTTCGTCGAGCACGAGGGGATCGTCCAGCCCCAGCCGGCGCCGCGCTTCTCCCGCACCCGCGCCACGCTGTCGCACCCCCCGGCCCCCGGCGCCGGCGCCCACACCCGCGAGGCGCTCGCCGCCTGGGGCATCGAGGACGTCGACGGGCTGATCGAGCGCGGCGCTGCGGTGCAGATCACGGCCTGATCGGCGGGGTCGGCCGACCATGTAACTCGGTGTCCGTGGATCCACCACGGGGTCATGACCGGTCATGACCCCGTGGTGGATGACGTTGCGCCGTGGTAGATGACATTGGACCGTGGTGGATGACGTTCCGCCGTGGTGGACGACCGAACACCGAGTTACATGCGCGGCGGATGACAGTGCACCGTGGTGGATGACCGAACACCGAGTTACATAGCGCGCCGGGCAGGCCGGGCCGGTCGGGCAGCGCGCACGGTCAGCACTCCGGCGGCACCGAGGACGTCGACCAGCCGATCGACCGCGGCCCTGCGGTGCAGATCACGCCCCCATCCGGCGTTGCGGATTCCAGCGGAGCCGCGCCGCGCCTCTAGGCTGGGAGCTTCGGTCCGGCCAGTCTTGCCCCGGGCCGAACCCGGGAGGATCCGTACGGCGAGACGCCTACGGAAGAGACCCCGTGACCACCACTTTCGCCGACCTCGGCGTGCCCGCAGACCTGCTCACCGTCCTGAACGCCGAGCAGATCACCGTCCCCACCCCGATCCAGGCCGCCACGCTGCCCGACTCGCTCGCCGGCCGCGACGTGCTCGGCCGTGGCCGCACCGGCTCGGGCAAGACCTACGCCTTCGGCCTGCCGCTCGTCGCCCGCCTGATTGCCACGAAGGCGGGCCGCCCGGCCGCCCGCCGTCCGCGCGCGTTGGTGCTCGCGCCGACCCGTGAGCTCGCCACCCAGATCTCCGCGACGGTCACCCCGCTGGCGAAGGCCGTCGGCCTCAGCACCACCACCGTCTTCGGCGGCGTCGGCCAGAACCCCCAGGTCGCCGCGCTGCGCCAGGGCGTCGACATCCTCATCGCCTGCCCCGGCCGGCTCGAGGACCTGATCGGCCAGGGCCACTGCAACCTCGCCGACGTCCAGGTGACCGTGCTCGACGAGGCCGACCACATGGCCGACCTCGGCTTCCTGCCTGCCGTCCGGCGCCTGCTCGACCAGACGCCGAAGACCGGGCAGCGGATGCTCTTCTCGGCGACGCTCGACAACGCGATCGACGTCCTCGTGAAGCGCTACCTCGCCGACCCCGCCGTCCACGAGGCTGACTCGGCGCAGTCGCCGGTCGCCAAGATGGACCACCACGTGCTGCACATCGAGCGCGAGCAGCGGCTGCCCGTCCTGCTCGACCTGGTCAGCGCGCCCGGCCGCACGGTCGTCTTCACGCGCACCAAGCACGGCGCCAAGGCGCTGGCCCGCCAGCTCAACAAGAACGGCGTCCCCGCCGTCGACCTGCACGGCAACCTGAGCCAGGGTGCGCGCACGCGCAACATGGAGGCCTTCCACAGCGGTACGGCGACCACGCTCGTCGCCACCGACATCGCCGCGCGCGGCATCCACGTCGACGACGTCTCGCTCGTCGTCCACGCCGACCCGCCGGCCGAGCACAAGGCCTACCTGCACCGCTCGGGCCGCACCGCGCGTGCCGGCGCCGCGGGCACCGTCATCACGTTGATGACCAGCGACCAGCGCGGCGACGTCCGGGCGCTGACCCGCGCCGCGGGCATCACCCCGACCACCACCCGCATCGACGGTCCCGCGCACCCGGTGCTGCAGGACCTCGCGCCCGGCGAGCGGTCCCGCCCCGGCGGCATCGACCTGACCCCGGCACAGACGCAGACGCAGAGCCAGGGCGGCGGCAACGGGGGCGGCGGTCGCCGGCGTCCGGCCGGTCGCAAGCCCGCCGCGAAGAAGGCCGCGGCCGGCAAGCCGGCCGCCAAGAAGACCGCGTCGCCCGCGGGCCAGCGCTCGGGCGGCGGTCAGCGCACCGGCCAGGGACGCAGTCGCAACCGGCGCCGCGGCCCCGCCGCCTGATCGGGTTCGGGCTCAGCTCTCCCGACGCGCGCGCGGCTGACGGGCCGCGCGCGCCACGGCGGACTCGTACGCCGTGACCAGGCCGCCGACCGAGAGCGGCTTGAGCCGCTCCATGATCTCGCGGAAGTGCGCGGACTTGTCGGCGTCGTCGTAGAGCGGCGCGAGCTTGTCGTTGATGACCGCGTAGAGCTCCTTGGCCATCTGCTCGCCGTGCTCCTGGTAGACCGACGCCGCGGCGACCGCGACCTCGCGCGGGAAGCCGAGCTCGAGCAGCCGGATGCCGAGCGAGAGCTGGTTGGCCGCGACCAGGTACGACGTCCCGCGCACCCGCAGCACGCCGAGCGCCTGCAGGGTCGCGACGTCCTCCTCGGACAGCTCACGACCGGCCTTCTTGCGCAGCTGGGCGGCGTCCATCTCGACCGGCAGGTCGGACTGCCACGGCGCGAGCATGGTGCGCGCCAGCGCGATGTCCTCGGGGGTGGCGTCCTCGGGGATGCCGGCGACGTAGCGCTCGATCGCGGACAGCGTGAAGCCGTGGCTCTGCAGCTCGAGGACCAGCTCGATGCGCGCCACGTGGACGGCTGAGTAGTAGCCCAGCCGGCCGCGGCGGATCGGCGGCGGCACCAGGCCGCGCGAGGTGTAGAAGCGGACCGTCCGCACCGAGAGTCCGACCCGCTGGGTGAGCCCCTCGAGGGTGAGCAGGTCGCCCGCGCGTGCGTCGTGGGTCACATCGTCCGCCGGACCCTCGCTCTTGACCATGACAGTAATAGTGTCACAATCGTCGTGAGGAGTGTTCCTCCCGTGCGGCGCGCTCCGTCGATCGCCGTACACCCGCCATCAGGCACGACACCCAGACACATCGCTAGGACGGTCATGGCAGAAGCATTCGTGTACGACCACCTCCGGACGCCGCGCGGCCGGGGCAAGGCCAACGGCTCCCTCCACGAGGTGAAGCCGGTCGACCTCGCCGTCGGCCTCATCGACGCCGTTCGGGAGCGCAACCCGGGCCTCGACCCGAACCGCATCGACGACATCGTCCTCGGCGTCGTCTCGCCCATCGGCGACCAGGGTGGCGACATCGCCAAGACCGTCGCGATCGCCGCGGGCCTGCCCGACACCGTGGCCGGCGTCCAGCTCAACCGCTTCTGCGCGTCCGGCCTCGAGGCCGTCAACCAGGCCGCCGGCCGCGTGCGCGGCGGGTTCGAGGACCTGATCATCGCCGGTGGTGTCGAGTCGATGAGCCGCGTCCCGATGGGCTCCGACGGTGGCGCCTGGGCGTCCGACCCGGCCACCGCGTTCAAGGCGGGCTTCGTGCCGCAGGGCATCGGCGCCGACCTGATCGCGACGATCGAGGGCTGGAGCCGCCACGACGTCGACGCCTACGCCGCCGAGTCGCACCACCGTGCCGCCAAGGCGCAGGCCAACGGCTACTTCGACGGCGCGATCATCCCGGTCAAGGACATCAACGGCCTGACCATCCTCGACCGCGACGAGACCGTGCGTCCCGGCACCTCGGTCGAGGGCCTCGCCGGCCTCAAGCCGTCGTTCGCCCAGCTCGGCGCCGACGCCGGCTTCGACGACGTCGCCCTCGAGAAGTACCACTGGCTGGAGAAGATCGACCACGTCCACCACGCCGGCAACTCCTCCGGCATCGTCGACGGCTCCGCGCTGACCCTGATCGGCAACGAGCAGGTCGGCAAGGACCTCGGCCTCACTCCGCGCGCTCGGATCATCGCCACCGCGGTCTCCGGCGCCGACCCGATCATCATGCTGACCGGTCCCGCCCCGGCCGCGCGCAAGGCGCTGGCCAAGGCCGGCCTCGAGGTCGGCGACATCGACCTGTTCGAGATCAACGAGGCGTTCGCCGCGGTCGCCATGCGCTTCATGCGCGACATGGGCATCAGCCACGACATCACCAACGTCAACGGCGGCGCCATCGCGATGGGCCACCCGCTCGGCGCCACCGGCGCGATGATCCTCGGCACCCTGATCGACGAGCTCGAGCGGCGCGACCTGCGCCGCGGCCTCGCCACGCTCTGCGTCGGCGGCGGCATGGGCATCGCCACGATCGTCGAGCGCGTCTGAGCGCCGTACCGGACACCCGAGACTCAGGACAGGAACCACATTGAGCACCGACACCCAGCAGTCCGCGGTCCGCTACGAGCGCGACGCCGACGGCATCGTCACCCTCACCCTCGACGACCCCAACCAGAGCGCGAACACGATGAACGAGCTCTACCGGGAGTCGATGGCCGCCGCCGTCGAGCGCCTGTACGACGAGCAGGACGACATCACCGGCGTGGTCATCACCTCGGCGAAGAAGACCTTCTTCGCCGGTGGCGACCTCAAGCTGATGGTCCAGACCACCAAGGAGAACGCCGGCCAGGTGTTCGCCCAGTGCGAGAGCATCAAGGCGGCGCTGCGCCGGCTCGAGCTCTTCCCCAAGCCGGTCGTGGCCGCCATCAACGGCGCCGCGCTCGGCGGTGGCTACGAGATCACCCTCGCCACCCAGCACCGGATCCTCGTCAACGACCCGAAGATCAAGGTCGGCCTCCCCGAGGCGACCCTCGGCCTGCTGCCCGGCGGTGGCGGTGTCACCCGCGCCGTCCGCAAGTGGGGTCTGCAGACCGCGCTGATGGACGTGCTGCTCCAGGGCACGCAGTTCAACCCCGAGACCGCGCTCAAGAAGGGCGTCGTCGACGAGCTGGTCGCCACCCAGGACGAGCTGGTCCCCGCCGCGAAGGCGTGGATCAAGGCCAACCCCGACGCCGCGCTGTCGCCGTGGGACGCCCCCGGCTACAAGATGCCCGGCGGTACGCCGAAGTCGCCGGCCCTCGCCGGCTTCCTCCCGGCATTCCCGGCCCTGCTCCGCAAGCAGCTCAAGGGCGCCGACTACCCGGCCCCGCGGGCGATCCTCTCGGCCGCGGTCGAGGGCGCGCAGGTCGACTTCGACACCGCCTCGCGGATCGAGTCGCGCTACCTGACCAACCTGGTCGTCAACCAGGGCTCGAAGAACATGATCCAGGCGTTCTTCTTCGACCTGCAGGCGATCAACTCCGGCTCGCTGCGCCCGCAGGGCATCGCGCCCTTCAAGGCCACCAAGGTCGGCGTCCTGGGCGCCGGCATGATGGGCGCGGGCATCGCCTACGTCTGCGCGCGCGCCGGCATGGAGGTCGTCCTCAAGGACGTCGCCCTCGAGAACGCCGAGAAGGGCAAGGCCTACAGCCAGGGCATCAACGACAAGGCGATCTCGCGCGGCAAGCTGACCGAGGAGAAATCCCAGCAGCTGCTCGACCGGATCACCCCGACCGCCGACCCGGCCGACCTCGCCGGCTGCGACCTGGTCATCGAGGCCGTCTTCGAGGACCCGGCGCTCAAGGCCAAGGTGTTCGCCGAGATCCTGCCGCACGTCAACCCCGACGCGCTGCTGTGCTCCAACACCTCGACCCTGCCGATCACCGGTCTGGCCGAGGGCATCGAGGACGACGCGAAGCGGCCGAACTTCATCGGTCTGCACTTCTTCTCGCCCGTCGACAAGATGCCGCTGGTCGAGATCATCGCCGGCGAGGAGACCTCCGACGAGGCGCTCGCCAAGGCCTACGACGTCGTCCTGCAGATCCGCAAGACGCCGATCGTCGTCAACGACAGCCGCGGCTTCTACACCTCGCGCGTCATCGGCTACATGGTCAACGAGGGCATGGCGATGCTCGCCGAGGGCGTCGCGCCGTACTCCATCGAGCGGGCCACCACCTCGGCCGGCTACCCGGCGCCGGTGCTGCAGCTCTCCGACGAGCTCAACCTCGAGCTGATGGCGAAGATCGCGAAGGCGGCCGCCGAGGCCAACCCGGAGGTCCCGGTCCACCCGGGCCAGGCCGTGGTCGGCAAGATGATCGAGGCGGGGCGTGCGGGTCGCCTGCGCGGTGCGGGCTTCTACGACTACGAGGACGGCAAGCGCGGCTCGATCTGGGCCGGTCTCGCCGACCTCTTCCCGGTCGCGAAGGAGCAGCCGCCGATCGAGGACATCCGCGACCGGATGCTCTTCGCCGAGGCGCTCGAGACCGCGAAGACCTTCGAGGAGGGCGTCATCACCTCGGCGGCCGCCGCCAACATCGGCTCCATCATGGGCATCGGCTTCCCGCCCAACACCGGTGGCGCCGCGCAGTTCATGACCGGCTACCTCGACAAGGAGACCGGCGAGGTCGGGCTGACGGCCTTCCTCAAGCGCGCCGACGAGCTCGCCGCGAAGTACGGCGACCGCTTCCAGGCCACCCCCTGGCTGCGCGAGCTGGCGGCGTCGGGCGGCTCGTTCCCCGCATGACCTGCGGCTGAGGCCACGCCGGGCCGGTTCGAACGGAGGACTTCGTTCGGACCGGCCCGGTACGTTTCGGCACATGGAACGGCCGCGCCGCACGGTGCTCAGCGTGATCGTCGCGAGTCTCGTGCTGCTCGGGCTGCTCACCGGGGTGGGGGTGGTCGTCGTCTACGACAACTGGAACGGCAACATCGACCACCAGTCGCTCGACCGCCAGCTCAAGCACCGCCCGAAGAAGCACAACAAGGCGCTCAACATCCTGGTCCTGGGCGACGACACCCGCGCCGGCAAGGGCAACGGCATCGACGACCAGGTGGGTGGCGGAGGGTCCGACACGACCATCCTGTTCCACCTCTCGGCCGATCGGAGCTTCGCCTACGGCATCTCCATCCCGCGCGACACCGCGGTGAAGCGGCCCACCTGCTACCGCGAGGACGGCAGCGCGATCCCGGCCTCGACCGGGTGGGCGAAGTGGAACGACGCCTACGCCATCGGCGGGGCGGCGTGCACGATCCAGCAGCTCGAGCAGCTGACCGGCGTCCCCGTCGACCGCTATGTCGTCGTCGACTTCAACGGTCTCAAGACCATGGTCGACGCGCTCGGCGGGGTCGAGACCTGCCTGCCGGTCGCCATCGACTCCTACGGCATCCACCTGGCGGCCGGCACCCACCTGCTCGACGGCGCCCAGTCGCTGGCCTACGCGCGGGCGCGGCACGGCATCAGTGAGGGCGTCGACCCCTACCGCACCCGCCGCCAGCAGGCGCTCATCGGCGCGATGATCAGCAAGGCCCTGGGCAAGGACATGCTGGCCCGCCTCGACCGGCTGGTCGCCTTCGGCAATGCGGCGACCTCCTCGCTGCGGACCGACTTCAAGAACATCACGGCGATGGCGCGGGTGGCGTTGAGCGCACGGTCGATCGGCGCCGACAACATCAAGTTCGTCACCACCCCGTGGGTGTTCGACGACACCCGGGTCAGCGGCGGCGTCGCCTGGACCCCGGCGGTCGGCCGGCTGTGGCGGCTGGTGATCGACGACAAGCCGCTGACGCCGGAGTTCCTCGACCAGTCGATCAGCGCGGGCGAGTCGCCGACCGGGGCGGTCGTGCCGTCGGGCTCCCCGTCGGGCTCCCCCTCGGGCTCGCCGTCCGCGTCGGCGACGCAGTCCGGCGGCAGTGGTGGCAGTGGTGGCAGTGGCGGGCTGACGCCGGAGGAGCGCGCGAAGGCCGGACTCTGCTTCTGACGGGGCACCGCGGCTGACCGATCGGCCACACTTCGCCGCGATGTGGCGGCGTTCTCTGGCGCGCGCCGCCGCGGGCCAGCAGAGTGGGGTCCGTGACGGGGAGGGAGCCTTCGTCCACGGTCGCCACCGCGGTCGACGTCGCCGGGCTGCACGTGCGGTTCGGGACGGTCGAGGCGGTCGCGGGTGTGGACCTGCGGGCGGAGCCCGGGCAGGCGCTGGCGCTGCTCGGGCGCAATGGCGCGGGCAAGTCGACGACGATGCGGGTCCTGGCCGGCGTGGTGCCGCCGTCCGAGGGACGCGTCGAGGTCGCCGGGCATGACGTGCGCGCGGAGCCGCTCGAGGCGAAGAGGGTCGTGGGCTACTGCCCGGACGTCGGCGGGTTGGTGCCCCGCGCGACGCCCTGGGAGCACCTCCAGCTGAGCGCCCGGCTGCGTCGCCTCGACGGATGGGAGGCACGTGGCCGGGCGCTGCTCGAGCAGTTCGACCTCGGCGCGGTGGCGCATCGGGTGACCGCGGGCTTCAGCCACGGCATGGGCCGGCGGCTGAGCGTCGTCCTGGCGGCCCTGCACGAGCCGGAGGTGCTGCTGCTCGACGAGCCCTTCGACGGTGTCGACCCGCTGGGGGTCGAGGCGACCTTCGGCGTCATCGAGGACGCCCGCGCCCGCGGCGCCGGCGTCCTGGTCTCGACGCACCTGCGCGACCTGGCGGTCCAGGTCTGCGCCGAGGTCGCGGTGCTGCGCGGCGGTGTGCGGCTGGCGACGGTGTCGGCGGAGTTCATGACCGGCGACGAGGGCGCTCGTGCCTATCGCGCTCTCCTCGCCTGAGGCTCGATCCGAGGTACGCCGCGCGGTCGCGGACCTCCGGCACCTGCTGTGGTTCCGTGCCGCGACACTGCGTCGGCCGCGGGCGGTCCGCGTCGCACTGGCCGTGCTGGCGCTGGTGACGGTGGCCGCGGCGACCCTGCCGGCCAGGCTGATCGCGCCGGGTGAGCTCGACCGGCTGCTGCGACCGGGCCTGGTCGCCGTCGTCCTGGTGGGCGTCGGGGGCGCGATCGCCGGCGGCGGCGGGCGTGAGCTGCTGGCCCGCGACCCGGTGTCGGTGCATCCGATCAGCCCGGTGACCGACCACCTCGGGGCGCTGGTGCTGGCGCCGCTGAGCGCCGGCTGGCTGATCCAGACGTGGGGTCTGCTGGGTCTGGTGTCCGCGGTCGGCGGGCCGGGCGCGCTGCCGGTCGGGGTGGCCTGGGTGGTCGCCGCGACGACCCTGGCGCAGGCGATCGGGTGGACGGCGGAGTACCTGCGCCGCCGCCGGGTCCTGGCCTGGCTCGCGCTGCCCCTGATCGGTCTCGGCCTGGCGCCGGTCCCGCCGGTCCTGGCGGCGGTCGAGCACGGCGACGCGGTGCGACGCGCCCTGGTCGCCGTCCTGCTCGTCGCCGCCGCGGCGCTGCTGGTCGTCGTCGGCGCGGTGGTGGCGGTGGCGACCGCGCGCCGGATGCCGCGCGACGAGGCGCGGCGCGAGACGTCCCATCACGCGGTGCGCCCGCTGCCGTCGTCCGACCTCGCGATGCTGCGGCGGATCGACCGGGCGTCGGTGTGGCGGAGTGTTCCGCTGCGGCGCGGCACCGCGTTCCTCGCGCTGGCGCCGGGCGGCGTCGCGCTCGCCGGCGGGCTGGACTGGTCGATGCTGGCGCTGATGCCCGGGCTGGTGGCGTCCGGGTGCGTCCTGCTGTTCGGGGTGAACCTGTGGTGCCTCGACGGCCGTGGCCTGCTGTGGCGCGAGACGCTGCCGACCCGGCCGCGGACCGTGCTGCTCGCGCGGGCGTGGGTGCTCGTCGAGGTGCTGGTCGGCGGTGGGCTGCTCACCCTGGCGCTGGGCGCCGTCCGGGCCGGGCGGCCGACGGTGGCCGAGGCGGCGGCCGTCGTCCTGGCGCTCGTCGTGGTGGTCGCCCAGGCACTCTCGGCCGGCCTGCGCTGGTCGGCCGCCCATCCGCACGCGACCGAACTCCGTTCGGCGCGGGCCACGCCGGCGCCGCCGCTGCCGATGGTCGGGTACTCGATCCGGCTCGCCGTGGCGACGACGCTGACCGGGCTGCTGTTCGGCGGCCTGGGGGCAGCCGGACGGCTCGACCTGATGGTGCCGGCGGCGGTCGTCCTGGCGACGGCGTCGGCGGCCCGCGTCGTGCGTGCGGGCCGCCGCTGGTCCGATCCGGTACGACGGGCGGCAGTCGTCGCCGTCGTCGCGGGCTGAGGCCCTACGCCTCGACCAGCCCGCGCGCGACGAGCGCGGCCCCGCCGAGATAGCCCGCGAGCAGCGCCCGGGCGACCGCCCGCAGGTCGGCGTCGGTCGGCAGGAAGGTCGCCGTGTGCAGCGAGGTGTCGCCCTCGCTGCCGACGAACATCATGGTCGCCGGCATCCGCTCGGAGAAGAACGAGAAGTCGTCGGCCCCCAGCGAGCGCAGGTCGGTCGAGACCGGCATCTCCTGGGCGGCGAGCTGGGCGGCGACCACCTCGACCAGCCGCGGGTCGTTCTCGAGGACCGGCTCGCCGACGGTGATCATGACCTCGGCCTCGCAGTCGTGGGCGCGGGCGATGTTCTCCGACACCGCGACGATCCGCTCGTGCAGCAGTGCGCGGGTCTCCGACGACAGGGCGCGGATGGTGCCGGTCGCGCGGGCGACGTCCGGGACGACGTTGGCCGCCTGGCCCGCCTGGAAGGACGAGACGCCCACGACGGCCGAGCGCATCGGGTCGACCGAGCGGCTGACCACGCTCTGCAGCGCGACCACCGTCTCGGCGAGCGCGAGCAGCGGGTCGTCGGCCAGGTGCGGGTAGGCCGCGTGGCCGGACTCGCCGCGGACGACGATCTCGAACTCGTCGGACGAGGCGTTGACCCCGCCCGGCACGCAGGCGACGACGCCCGCGGGCAGCGCCGGCTGGAGGTGGGCGCCGATCATCACGGCGCAGTCCTCGGTGTCGAGGATGCCGTGCTCGGCGATGTCCTTGGCGCCCGAGGGATAGGTCTCCTCGCGCGGCTGGAGGACGACGAGCAGCGGCACCGGGACGCCGACCTCGTGGATCGTCCGGGCCACCGCGACGAGCGCGGCGAGGTGCACGTCGTGGCCGCAGGCGTGCATGACGCCGGGGTTCTGCGAGGCCCAGGGGACGCCGGTCCGCTCGGTCACCGGCAGCGCGTCCATCTCGCCGCGGATGCCGACGCACGGCCCGGGGCCGCCGAGCCGCAGCACGGCGCCGGTCTCGGCGACCTTGGTCGGCGTCGAGGTGCCGGGCAGCGCCTGCAGCACCAGGTCGCGGGTGAGGGACTCGTCGCCCGACAGGTCGGGAGACTGGTGGAGGGCGCGGCGCAGCACGGCCGCCTCGGCGAGGTGGCTGTCGAGCACCGCCCAGATGTCGCGCTCAGCCATGACGACCTCCGTAGACGCGCTCGGCGTTGTCGCGACCGACCAGCTGCGCGACCCGGACGGCGTCCGCGACGGACCACTCACCGGCACGCACCCAGCGGCCGAGGACCTCGGCCATCCCGCGGCGCCAGAGCACGGCGCCGAGCAGGTGCAGCTCGGACGGCCCCCAGGCGTCAGAGGAGTAGAGCAGCTTGCCGAAGGGCGCCAGCTCGAGCGCCTCGGCGAGCACCGCGGTGGACGCGGCGCCGGTGTAGTTCACCGCGAGGCCGACGTCGAAGTAGACGTGGGGGAACGCCTGGGCGAGGAAGCCCGCCTGGCGGTGGAAGGGATAGCAGTGCAGCAGCAGCACGTCGCTGCCCGACGGCTCGACCAGCCGCAGCCAGTCGGCGAGGAGGAGCGGGTCGCAGCGGCGCAGGTCGAGGTCGGGGTCGCCGAAGCCGGCGTGCAGCTGGAGCGGGAGGCCGGTGTCGATGCCGTGCCAGAGCAGCATCCGCAGCAGCACCGGGTCGTCGACGCGGGGGGCCGCGTCGTCGCGGTCGAGCTCGGCCAGCCAGCGGGACGACGCCGCGCGGACCTCGGCCGGCTCCGGCCGGCTCGGGTCGAACTCGAAGCCGTGCCGGTAGGCGATCACCGACTTCAGCCCGCTCGCGCCGGCCGTGGTCGTGGTGAGCGCGGCGAGGAAGCGGTCCTCGAGGTCGTCGGCGCCGCCCTCGCGGGCGACCGACTCGAGGACGGTCTCCAGTCGGACGATCTCCTCGACCGAGGCGCCCGGCACGCGGGCGCCGAAGGCGTCGAGGTCGACGAGCGCGTCGCCGCGGAAGCCGGTGTCGATGAGCCACCGGTCGACGCCGGCGGCGCCGAGCAGGCGGCGGTCGACCTCGTCGGTGGGCAGCGCGGCGCGAGCGGCGACGTAGTCTTCGATCGGGGCGTGGGGGGCGAGGCCGAGCAGCGGCGCGCAGTGCCGTCGTACGGCGAACGCGACCTGGCTGTCGAACGGCGAGGTGCCGACGGCCGCCGGGCGGTCGGACTCGGTCAGCAGGTCGCCGAACGCGGGCAGGTCGACCGGCTGGGCGAGGCAGGAGTGCACGTGGTGGTCGACCAGGCGCACCGAGGCGAGCGCCTCGGCGAGCTCGGGGTCGGGTGCGGGCTCAGTAGACATCGGCGAACCTCGCGCAGCGCTCGACGTCGTCGAGCTCGGCCACGGCGTCGAACTCGGCCCGCTTGACCGCGAGGTGCGTGTCGAGCAGCGCCGGGTCGAGCCAGCCGGTGACGACCTCGTCGGCGCGCAGGTCGTCGAGCGCCTCGACGAGGTCCTTGGGCAGCAGCGGGACGCCGGCCAGCTCGGCCTCGGTGACCGTCTCGGGCCAGATCGTGGGGTCGGGGTGGTCGCCGGTGATGCCGGCCAGGCCGGCCCGCACGAGCAGGCCGAGGACCAGCCACGGGTTGGCGGTCGCGTCGGCGGCGCGGAACTCGAGGTTGTACTGCCGCGACGGGTCGCCGCCGCCGACGGTGCTGGTGGGACAGATCCGCAGCAGCGCCTCGCGGTTGCGCTCGGCGAGGAAGACGCCGCCGGCGCTCCAGCGGTGCGGGGTGAGGCGCAGGTACGACACCGGGCTGGGCGCGGTGAACGCGAGCAGGGCCCGGGCATGGGCGAGGATGCCCGCCGCGAACCGGCGGCCGATGTCGCTCAGGCCGGCCTCGGCGCCGGCGTCGTAGAGCGCGGGCGTGCCGTCGGCGGTCTGCAGCGAGAGGTGCACGTGGACGCCGTTGCCGCTGCCGTCGGGGTGGGTGAGCGGCGCGAAGGTGACCGAGCGACCGTGGCGGCGGGCGAGGTCGCGGACCAGCTCCTTGACCAGCACCGCGCGGTCGGCGGCGACCAGGCCGGGGGCCGGCTCGAGGGTGATCTCGAACTGGTCGGCGCCGTACTCGGGCAGCCAGTTCTCCGGCTGCAGGCCGGTCTGCGCGAGCAGCGCGACGAGCTCGGAGCCGAAGGGCTCGACGCTGCGGTGCCGGGCGAAGGAGAAGGGCGCGGTCGGGGGCAGGCCGTCGACCATGAACTCGTGCTCGAAGGAGGCGGTGACCTCCAGGCCGGTGGCCGCGCGCAGGTCGTCGAGCGCGCGGCGGGCGAAGGTGCGCGGGCAGCAGGCCCACGGCGTGCCGTCGGGCTCGGTCTGGTCGGCGAGGACGAGGGAGACGGCCGGGTCGTCGCCGCGGGCCGGGATCTCGATCAGGGTCGAGGCGTCCGGCATCAGCTTGAGGTCGCCGGTCGAGCCGAAGACATTGGGCGCGATCGTGCCGAACGCCGTGATGGCGAGGTCGGCCGGCACCCAGCCGACGCCGCGCCGGAGCACGGACTCCGCCGCGGCCGCGGGGACCGAGCGTCCGCGCAGCTGGCCGGCAAGGTCGCTGGTCGCGACGAAGAGCGTCTGGTCGGTAGTCATCGTCCACCTTCTCGATCGGGAGCCGGGGGTGTGCGCCACCGGCATGCCAGAATGGAACACCCATTACAGGATTGGGTCAAGAGTCTGATTCTGCAATGTCTGTTACCAATCTGCCCTCGGTTCGATCATCCCATGCGGGGTGCGAGCGGGCTGGCACGGTCGTTACAAAAAGTTCTTCCGAGACTATTGCCGTAAGAAACGTTTCAGTCTTACGGTGATCCACGTCGCACCACGTCGAAGGAGTTTCCCGATGAGCAAGCGCATCCGCTTCCGCAACCTGGCGGAGGCCGAGAGGCTGGCCAAGCGGCGTCTGCCGCGGGCGGTCTGGCTGGCGGTGAAGGCCGGCAACGAGCAGGGCTGGACCCTGGACGAGAACATCCAGGCCTTCAACGAGCTGGGCTTCTCGCCCACCGTCTTCGACCGCCCCACCCGGATCGACACGAAGACCTCGCTGCTCGGGCTCGACATCGACTTCCCCGTCGTCATCTCCCCGGTCGGCGCCCAGGCGATCCACCCCGACGGCGAGGTGGGCGTGGCCCGCGCCGCCGCCCGTGCCGGTACGGCGGTCGGCCTCAGCTCGTGGGCCTCCGACCCGGTGCAGGACGTCGCCCGCGCCAACGACAAGACGATCTTCCAGCTCTACTGGGTCGGCACCAAGGCCGAGATCGAGGCCCGCGTCGAGGCGGCGCGCGCCGCCGGCGCGAAGGCGCTCATCGTCACCCTCGACTGGTCGCACACCCCGCGCCGCGACTGGGGCGTGCCGCCGGCCCCGCCGAGCGACATGAAGCTGCGCACCATGACCGAGCTGGCCCCCGAGGCGCTGTCGCGTCCGCTGTGGTTCGGCAGCTACCTGCGCCGCGGCCGGATCCCCGACCTGAAGGTGCCGAACCTGTTCGAGCTCGACGGGTCGACGCCGTACTTCGGGGCGGCGTGGTCGCGCTTCGAGGAGACCCCGGCCCCGACCTGGGACGACGTCAAGTGGCTGCGCGAGCTGTGGGGCGGCCCGTTCATGGTCAAGGGCATCAACACGATCAAGGACGCCAAGCTCTGTGTCGACCTCGGCGCCGACGCGATCGGGGTCTCCAACCACGGCGGCAACAACATCGACGGCAGCCCGTCGCCGCTGCGCTACCTCCCGAGCATCGTCGACGCCGTCGGCGACCAGGTCGAGGTGACGCTCGACGGCGGCATCCGCCGCGGCTCCGACGTGGTCAAGGCGCTCGCGCTCGGCGCCCGCGCGGTCTTCGTCGGCCGGGCCTTCCTCTACGGCCTCGCGGTCAACGGCGAGGACGGCGTCCACGAGGTCCTGCAGATCCTGCGCAGTGGCATCCGGGAGACGATGTTCGGGATCGGTCGCAGCTCGATCGGCGAGCTCAGCCGCGAGGACCTGATGGTGCTCAACCCGCACTTCTTCGTCCCGCCGGCGAGCTGAACCGCATCACCCCCAGGGACACGGAGAGGGAGAGGAAGCAGATGGCACGGATCATCGTCGTCGGAGCCGGCAGCGCCGGCTGCGTCGTCGCCGCGCGGCTCGCCGAGGAGCACGAGGTCGAGCTGATCGAGGCCGGACCCGACTGGGCCGGCACCGCCACCGGGGGCCAGCTCGCGTCCGCGAACTGGATGGACGCGATGGCCTCGCCCGAGGCCTTCGACCCCGGCCTGGTCGCCACCCGGCTGACCGGCGACGCGCCGCGGCAGTACCACCGCGGCCGCGGGGTCGGCGGCTCCTCGTCGGTCAACGCGATGCTCGCGCTGCCCGGCCTGCCCCGCGACTACGACCGCTGGGCCGAGCACTACGGTCTCGACGACTGGTCGTGGGAGTCGGTCGCCCCGACCTTCGCCCGGCTGGCCGGCGACCTGGTCGCCACCTCCGTCGACGACTACACCCCGATGGACAAGGCGCTCGTCGACGCGGCCGGCGCGCTCGGCATGGCGACCGGCGTCGACACGCTCACCCCGCACGACGGCGGCGGCACGCTGTGGCGCAACGCCGACGCGCTCGGCCGCCGCTCCAGCGCGGAGGTCTACCTCCGCCCCGCCCTCGAGCGCGGCGCGGTCACCCTGCGCACCGGCGCGAAGGTCGACCGGCTGCTGCGCGAGGGCGACGCGGTCGTCGGCGTCGTCCTGCTCGACGGCACCCGGCTGTACGCCGACGAGGTCGTCCTCGCCGCCGGCGCGATCGAGACGCCCGCGATCCTGCTGCGCAGCGGCTGCGAGCGCCCCGGCGTCGGCAAGGGACTGCAGGACCACCCGGCCGCCTCCGTGCTGCTCGCGCTGCGCCCCGGTGCCCGCGCGGTCCGCGAGGGGCAGCCGTGCATCAACGCCGTCGTCCGGACGTCGTCCAGCGTCGAGGAGGGCGACATCCACATCCTGCCGATGCAGGGCGCGCTCTCGGAGTCGACGCCCGCGCACCACGCCGTGGTGATGGCCGCGGTGATGACGGTGACGTCGACCGGCGAGGTCCGGCTCGACCCCGACGACCCGACCGGCCCGCCGGTCATCGCCGAGCGGATGCTGACGACCGAGCGCGACCGCCAGGTCATGCGCGAGGCCGTCGACGTCGCCCGCCGGCTGCTGGAGACCGCGCCCTTCCAGGAGATCGTCGAGGAGGCCTTCATCGACGCCGCCGGCACGCCGGTCTCGGCGCTCGACGACCCGGCCGCCTACGAGGCCTGGCTGACGTCGTCCATCGGCGACTACTTCCACGCCGTCGGCACCGCCCGGATGGGCCGCGCCGACGACCCCGGCGCCGTCGTCGACCAGCGCGGCCGGGTCCACGGACTCGCCCACGTGCGGGTGATCGACTGCTCGGTCATCCCCGAGGTCCCCGCCGCCAACACCCACCTCCCCGTCGTGATGGTGGCCGAGCGGCTCAGCGCCGCCCTGCTCGCCGACCTCGTCCCGTCCCTCTCCGAAGGAGCCGACCGTGTCCACCATGTCTGAGCCCGCCACCGACCAGGCCGCGACCTGGCGTCGATCCGAGGCCGTCGTACCGCGGGGCGTGTCGTCGGGTCACCGCGTCGGCTGGAAGCAGGTCTTCGTCCGGACCCACGGCGCCTACGTCTGGGACCAGGAGGGCCGGCAGTACGTCGACTACCTCAACGCCTGGGGCCCGATCGTGCTCGGTCACAGCGATCGTCGGGTCAACGAGGCCGTCTTCGACGCCGTCAACAACTGCGACCTGACCGGCGTCGGCCCGCAGGCCGGCGAGGCCGAGCTGGCCGAGCGGATCTGCGCAGTGATGCCGTCGGCCGACAAGGTCGCCTTCTGCACCTCCGGCACCGACGCGACGATGCACGCCGTCCACGTCGCCCGCGCGGCCACCGGTCGGCTCAAGGTCCTCAAGTTCCACGGCTCCTACCACGGCTGGAACGACCACGTCGCCGTCGGCAGCTCCCGCAAGGACCTCAGCGAGACCTCCGCGCTCAACACCCCCAACGGCGGCGGGCTCCACCCGGCCGTCGTCGCCGACGTCGTCGTCGTCGAGTGGAACGACGCGGCCGGCCTGCGCGCCGCCTTCGACGAGTACGGCGACCAGCTGGCCGCCGCGTTCACCGAGGGCTACGTCCACAGCTTCGGCTGCGTGCCCGCCGCGCCCGGCTTCCTCGAGCTGCTCCGCGAGCTGTGCACGAAGAACGGCGTCGTCATGGTCATGGACGAGGTCAAGACCGGCTTCCGCGCGGCCCTCGGCGGCTACCAGTCGATCTGCGGCGTCACGCCCGACCTCACCGCCTTCGGCAAGGCCGTCGCCAACGGCTACTCGCTCGCCGGCCTCGCCGGGATCGACGCGCTGATGGGCCACCTGGGCGCCTACAGCAAGACCGAGGCGACGATCGACGGCACCTACAACGCATCGCCGTACGCACTCGCCGCGGGCAACAAGACCATGGAGATCATGGAGAGCGACGACGTCTTCGGCACGCTCTACGCCCGCGGCGAGCAGATGCGCACCGGCATCGCGGCCGCGATCGCCGAGACCGGCGCTCCGGCGACCGTGACCGGTATCGGCTCCGAGTGGTGCGTCTACTTCCGGCCGGAGCTCCCCACCAACTTCCGCGAGGCGATGCAGTCCGACGCGGAGATGTACGGGCGTTACCACGCCTCCCTGCTCGCGCAGGGTGTCCTCGAGCCGGCGTTCCCCACCGGGGACCGCCGCCTCAACGCGGCCACCACCGAGGCCGACGTCGCCACGACCATCGAGTGCGTCCGGGTCGCACTGCGGGCGGCCGTCTCCTAGGCCCTCCCCGCCCCGCTCCACCCCTCCACCCGCACCTCCTCACACCCTAGGTAGGACCCATGCTTGGTTTCGCGCGCCCTTTTTCGGGCCGGAAGGCCCTGGTGGCGGCTGCTGTCGCGCCGCTCGTCCTGACTGCTGCCTGCGGCGGCGGCTCCGACGCCTCGAGCGGCGGTGACCAGCTCGTCATCGGCTTCGCCCTCAGCCAGAGCGGCAACATGGCGCCGTTCGACGTCGAGCCCGGCAACGCCGCGCTGCTCCGGATCAAGGAGATCAACGACAACGGCGGCATCAACGGCAAGAAGATCAAGGTCATCAGCAAGGACGTCCGCTCCAACCCCGACACCGTCGGCACCGCGGCCACCGAGCTGATCGCCGAGGGCATCAACCTGCTGGTCACCCCCTGCGACTTCGACCTCAGCGCCCCCGGCGCCTCGGTCGCCCAGGCCTCGAAGATCCCGTCGGTCTCCATCTGCGCGGGCGACCCCAAGATGGCCGACACCAAGACGCTCGGCGACTACGTCTTCTCCGCCAACGCGGGCAGCGACGTCGAGGGCTCCTCGGGCGCCGAGTGGGCCTACAACAAGGGCTGGCACACGGCGTACGTGCTGCAGGACGAGAGCATCGAGTACACCAAGTCGGCCGGGCGCTACTTCCAGGCGAAGTTCAAGGAGCTCGGCGGCAAGATCGTCGGCGACGACGCCTTCCCCGGCGGCGACAACGTCAACATCAGCAGCCAGGCGAGCCGGCTCAAGAGCCTGGCCACCAAGCCCGACTTCGTCTACGTCGCCAGCTGGAACCCCGGCGGCGCCACGGCGATCCGCCAGCTCCGCGAGGCCGGCGTGACCGTCCCGATCGTCGGCCCCGCGGCCCTCGACGGCCAGGTGCTGCTCGACGTCGTCGGCGAGAAGGCCAGCGACATCTACTACACCGGCTTCGCCTGCTACGTGTACTGCAAGGGCGCCGACTCGGCCGACCTCGACGCCTTCGTCAAGGACTACCAGGGCGAGTACAAGGCCACCCCGTCGTCCGGCTACGCGCTGCTCGGCTACAACATGGTCTCCGCGATCGCCGACGCCGCCGAGAAGGCGAAGTCGTTCTCCGGCGGCGACCTGAAGTCGGCACTCGAGGCCGACGGCTCGGTGAAGACGCCGATCGGCGACGTCGCCTACTTCTCCACGTCCTGCCACAAGATCATCGACATGCCGATGACCGTCGTCCAGGTCGCCAACGGCGCCATGACGTTCGCCGGACAGCAGCGCGTCGACTCCATCCCGGACGTCGGCGACGGAAACTCCTGCGCGTCATGAGCACCGTCACCCAGCTCTCCCGTCGGCCGTCCGTCCTGCGGATGGCCGACGGGGGGATCCACTTCGACGGCGTCAAGGCCGTCGACGGGGTCTCGATCGAGGTCCGCAGCGGCGAGGTGCTCGGGCTGATCGGGCCGAACGGCTCGGGCAAGACGAGCACGCTCAACCTGCTCAGCGGGATGCTGCGGGCCACGTCCGGGTCGATCTGGCTCGACGACGAGAACCTGACCCGGCACTCGATGCGGCAGCGCGCCCGGAAGGGCGTCGTGCGGACCTTCCAGAGCGGGCGCGTGTTCGGCCGGCTCACGGTCCGCGAGAACGTCGAGGCCGCGGCCCTCGGCGCCGGGATGCGGCGCGGCGCCGCGCGGGAGCTCACCGAGGAGATCCTCGAGGAGCTCCAGCTCGAGGGCGTCGCCGAGGACCGGGCCGAGCAGCTCACCGCCGGCCGGGTCCGCACCACGGCGATCGCCCGGGCGCTCGCCGCCCGGCCCCGCTTCCTGCTCCTCGACGAGCCGGCCGCGGGCCAGAACGAGACCGAGGCGGTCGAGCTCATCACCGCGATCCGCGGCTTCGCGCAGCGGCGCGCGTGCGGCGTCCTGCTCGTCGAGCACGACATGTCCGTGGTGATGGGCACCTGCGACCGGCTGCACGTCCTCGACAGCGGCCGGACCGTCATCGAGGGCGAGCCGGCGGCCGTGCGCTCCGATCCCCAGGTCATCGAGATCTACTTCGGAAAGCGACACTGACATGGTCCTGCGCATCGAGGACGTCCACCTGCAGTACGGCTCCTCCGTCCGAGCCGTGCAGGGCTGCTCGCTGAGCGTCGGCGAGGGCGAGCTGGTCTCGCTCATCGGCCAGAACGGCGCCGGCAAGAGCACCCTGGTCAAGGCGATCATGGGCGAGGTGCCCGTGGCGTCCGGCTCGATCACCGTCGACGGGACGTCGGTGTCGAGCAAGTCGTACTCCACGATCCGCGCGGGCGTCTCGCACGTCCCCGAGAGCCGGGGCATCTTCGCCAGCCTGAGTGTGGGCGAGAACCTGCGGCTGGGCGCGGTGACCCGCAAGGACAAGGCTCAGGTCGCGGCCGACATCGAGCGCGAGCTCGAGCGGTTCCCGATCCTGCGCACCTACTGGAACCGGGGCGCCAGCCTGCTCTCCGGCGGTGAGCAGCAGCAGCTCGCGATCGCGCGGGCGCTGCTCCTCAACCCCCGGATCCTGCTGCTCGACGAGCCGACCCTGGGCCTGGCGCCCATCGTCGTCGACCTGATCTTCGACGTCGTCGTCGCGCTGCGCGAGCAGGGCATGACGATCCTGCTCGTCGAGCAGAACGCCGTCCGCTCGCTCGAGGTCTCCGACCGCTCCTATGTGCTGCAGGCGCCCGGTCGGGTGCTCGGCAGCGGGACCGCGGCCGAGCTCGGCCGGATCCCGGCCGTCGTGGAGTACCTCGGCTTCTCTCCTGCCGAAGTGGGTGTCACCCGATGATCCTCGAGTTCCTGATCAACGCGATCGGGCTGGGCGCGCTCTACGCCCTGCTCACGATCGGCGTCGCGCTGCTGTTCGGCGTCCTGGGCCTGATGAACTTCGCGTACGGCGAGCTCATCCTCGCCGGCGCCTTCGCGATGTACCTGTTCCGCGACCAGCCCTGGCCGTTCGCGCTGCTGATGGCGATCGTGTTCGCCGTCGTGGTGGCGCTGGTCAGCGAGCGGCTCGCCTTCCACCCGCTGCGCAACGCCGACCCGGTGACGCTGATGATCGCGTCCTTCGCGGTCAGCCTCGCGCTGCAGAGCCTGGCCCGGATGACCGTGCTGCCCCGCACCCGCGGCGTCCCGCCCGAGCGCTTCCTCTCCCACCGGGTGAGCATCCTCGGCGCCGACGTCAGCGTGCTCGACCTGGTCACCCTCGTGCTGTGCGGCGTGATGCTGCTCGTCGTGGCGTGGCTGATGGGCCGCACCAGCCTGGGCATCCAGCTGCGGGCCGCGGCCGAGGACTTCCGGATGGCCGCGAGCCTCGGCGTGAAGGCCAACCTGGTCATCCCCGCCGCGTTCGTCATCGTCGGCGTGCTGTCGGCGATCGGCGGCGCGGTGCTGGTCGCCCGGCAGGGCTCGATCGGCGCGGACATGGGTCTGCAGCCGATGCTGATCGGCGTCGTCGGCGCCGTACTCGGGGGGATGAGCAGCCTCAAGGGCGCCGCGCTCGGCGGCTTCCTCCTCGGCGCGGCCACGGCGCTGCTCGAGTCGCTGCTGCCGACCGACCTGATCGCGTTCCGCGACGCCTTCCTCTTCTCGGCGCTGATCGCGGTGCTCGTCGTCCGGCCCCAGGGCCTCCTCTCCGGCGCGAAGGTGCGTGTCTCGTGAAGAATCGGAACCGGCTCCTCGACGCGGTGCAGACGCCCGCGATCCTCATCGGCCTCGTCCTCCTGGCCGCCGTCGTCGGCGCCACGGGCGACGTCACGACCGCGCGAGTGGCGACGCTCGCGCTGGTCTCGGTCGTCTTCGTCACCGGCCTGTCGGTGTTCTCCGGCAACTCGGGCGTGATGTCCTTCGGGCACGTCATGTTCATGGCCGCCGGGGCGTACACGACGGCGTACCTGACCATCCCGGTGCCGCTGAAGAAGACCCTCTTCTCGTCGCTGCCCGGCTGGCTGTCGTGGCTGGCCGACGTGCACAGCAGCTTCCCGGTGGCGCTGGTGCTCGGCGGCCTGGTGGCTGCCGTGGTCGGTGTGGTGACGGCGCCGGTCGTGGCGCGGCTGAGCGGCCTGCAGTCGGGCATCGCGACGCTGGCGATGCTGCTCATCACCTACAACATCCTCAACAGCTGGACCGAGGTCACCCGCGGCTCGTCGAGCATGATCGGCATCCCCCGCGGTACGACGACCTGGTGGGCGTTCGGCATCGCCGCGCTCGCCGTCCTGGTGGCGTGGGGCTATCGCTGCTCGCGCAGCGGCCTCCAGCTGCGCGCCTCCCGCGAGGACTTCTGGGCCGCGCAGGCCTCCGGCATCGCCGTCGGCCGCCACCGCGCGACCGCCTGGGTGCTCAGCGCCTTCCTCTGCGGCCTGTCCGGCGCGCTGTACGCCGGCTTCCTCACCTCGTTCAACGTCAACGGCTTCTTCCTGACCGCGACCTTCTCCTTCGTGGTGATGATCGTGCTCGGCGGCTACCTCTCGCTCAGCGGCGCCGTCGTCGGCGCGCTCGCCGTGAGCGCGCTGCAGGAGGTGCTCCGGCGGTTCCAGGACGGGCAGTTCACCGGCGGCAACGAGCTGCCGGCCGGCGTCGCCGACCTGATCGTGGCGGCGGTGCTGCTGGTCGTGCTGGTGAAGGCGCCGTACGGGTTGATGGGCGTGCGGGAGCTGCGGCTGCCGCGGCGGCGGGCTCGGCTCGCGGCGCGGGCCGGGGCTGACGCGCGGGCGGAGGAGCCGGTCGGCGTCTCCTGAGCTCGCTGTGC
>NZ_BAABAC010000033.1:0-40967 GCF_039537225.1 Nocardioides ginsengisoli | reverse complement strand
CTCGTCTGGGCGGGTTCTCAGGCACACGACTCGGCTTTTGGGGGCCGGCTCGCGGCGGAGGTGATCGCAACCATCCACGGTTCGGCCCGATTCGGCGCTACGGGACCGAATCCGCGTCGAACGGTGGATGGTTCTGGCGCGGCGACTCCGTTTTCGGGGCTCACCGTCGACGCCGACCCACGCGTGCGCGATGCCGCGTGCTTCGCTCTCGGCGAGCAGTGGCGGGAGATCGACACCCCCGAGCTGCGGGAGGCACTCGCGGCGCGGCTGGACGACATCGACCGCGATACCCGCTCGGAAGCGCTGCTCGGCCTGGCCTACCGGCGCGATCCGCGGGCCCTGCCACGGGTTCGCGCCGCCCTGTCCCGACCGAGCGGCGACCTCTGGCGGCTCGAGCTGGTGGCCGCGGCGGCGCTCGGGGATCCCCAGCTGCACGAGCTCGTGCTGGAGCACCGCGACGGCTGGGACGAAGAGGACGACCGCACCGCCGAGGTGGCTTGTCGGCTGACCGACCCGGCCGGGCCCGGGGGCGACGTGATCGACGGCGTCGCCCGGCTCTACCGGCGGCGCGCGCACGGCCGGCCGGACGGCGACGCGTTCGCCCGGTGGCGGCTGATGGACGAGATGCTCGACATCGCGCCGCACCGCGCGCCGGAGTTCCTCGGCCTCGTGCTGGAGCGGCTGGCCGACGACGAGGCCGCCGAGCGCGAGCTGCGCGAGCGATCCGCGCTCGCCCAGCTCGCGGCCAACTTCGACTAGTCGCGCCGCCGCTACTCCGGCGACTCCTCCAGCAGCTCCAGCCGCTTCACGCCCGCGTCACCCAGCTCGGCCGCGACCGCCGCGACGATGCTCTCGGTGACCGCCATCGACGCCACCAGGGAGTCGAAGGGGGAGGCCGAGTCGACGCGGGTGGGCAGCACCACGCGGGCGATCTTCGCGATCGGCGAGAGCCAGTTGTCGGTCATCAGGCAGACGGTCGCGCCGCGGGCGGCCATCCGCTCCGCGAAGACCAGGTTCTGCTCGGTGTAGCGGCGGTAGTCGTAGATGACGAAGACCGTGCTGGCCGACGCGTCCGCCATCGTCGTACGGCGATCGAGGTCGTCGTTGCTGACGTGGTGGACGCCGGAGCGGAGCAGGCGGAGGTGGGCGACGAGGTACTCCGAGACCGAGCTGCTGAACCGGCCGCCGGCGACCCGGACCTCGCGGGCCGGGTCGCACAGCAGCTTGACCAGCTTGGCGAACTCCGACTCCGGGAGCTCGTCGTACGACGCCGACAGCATGGCCGCGAACGCCTGATGGGTCTCGGTCAGCACGCCCGCCTCGGACGGGCCGCCCTTCTCGGGGTATTGCTTCAGCGGCGAGCCCAGCTCGCCGTTGAGCTCGTGGACCAGCGCGCGCTGGAACGCCGGGAAGCCCGGGAAGCCCAGCCGGGTCACGAAGCGGACCACGGTGGGCGGGCTGACCGAGGCAGCCGTGGCGAGGTCGACGACGGTGGTCAGACCGGCGGTGGGGTACTGGGCGAGGAGCGCCCGCCCGACCTTGCGCTCGCTGTTGCTGAGCTCGTCGAGGGTGGACATGAGGAGCTTGCGCACCGACGCATGCCCACCGGGGATCTCACTCACGGTCGCAACCTACCAACGCGGCGACCGCCGTCAGGGGAGCCATCACCAGACCCGGTCGGTGAGGTCGACCTCGCGCGGGTCCTGCATGTGCGGGTACGCGTACGCGACGGCGGGGACGAAGGTCTCCTTGATCGAGCGCGGGCTGGTCCAGCGCAGCAGGTTGGTCGCCGCGCCGGCCTTGTCGTTGGTGCCCGACGCGCGGCCGCCGCCGAAGGGCTGCTGGCCGACGACGGCGCCGGTCGGCTTGTCGTTGACGTAGAAGTTGCCGGCCGCGAAGCGCAGCCGCTCCGACAGGTGGTGGACGACGGTCCGGTCGGTCGCGAAGACCGCCCCCGTCAGCGCGTACGGCGAGGTGGCGTCCACCAGGTCGACGATCGCGTCGAGCGCGCCGGGCACGCTGTCGTCGTAGACGTGGACGGCGAGGATGGGCCCGAAGTACTCGGTCGCGAACGCCGGGTGCTCCGGGTCGTCGATGCGCAGCACGGTGGGCCGGACGAACCAGCCCTTGCTGTCGTCGTACGTGCCGCCGGCGACGACCTCGACCTTCGGGTCGGCCTGCGCCTCGTCGAGCACCGCGCGGTGCTTGGCGAACGCGCGCTCGTCGATGACGGCGCCGATGAAGTTGCGGTGGTCGCGGACGTCGCCCATCGGCAGCGCGTCGACGATCTCGGCGAGGTCCTCGCGGATCTGCTCCCACACGCTGGTGGGGACGTAGGCGCGCGAGGCGGCCGAGCACTTCTGGCCCTGGTACTCGAAGGCGCCGCGGATCAGCGCGGTCCGCAGCGCGACCGGGTCGGCGCACGGCGCGGCGAGCACGAAGTCCTTGCCGCCGGTCTCGCCGACCAGACGGGGGTACGCCGCATAGGAGTCCACCCGCTGCGCCGTCTCGCGCCAGAGATGGCGGAAGGTCGCGGTGGAGCCGGTGAAGTGGATGCCGGCCAGGTCGGGCTGCGCGAGCACGACCTCCGACACGGCGAGGCCGTCGCCGGTCACCATGTTGATGACGCCCGGCGGGAGTCCCGCCTCCTGCAGCAGCTGCATGGTCAGCGACGCGGCGAGCTGCTGGGTGGGCGACGGCTTCCACACGACGGTGTTGCCCATCAGCGCGGGCGCGGTGGGCAGGTTGCCGGCGATGGCGGTGAAGTTGAACGGGGTGATCGCGTAGACGAAGCCCTCGAGCGGGCGGTGGTCGGTGCGGTTCCAGACGCCGCGGCTGTTGGCGACCGGCTGCTCGGCGAGGATCTCGCGACCGAAGTGGGCGTTGAAGCGCCAGAAGTCGATGAGCTCGCAGGCTGCGTCGATCTCCGCCTGGTACGACGTCTTCGACTGCCCGAGCATGGTGGCCGCCACCAGGCGGGCCCGCCACGGGCCGGCGAGCAGGTCGGCCGCGCGCAGGAAGACGGCGGCGCGCTCGTCGTACGGCAGGGCGCGCCAGGCGGGCGCGGCCGCCCGGGCGGCGGCGACGGCGGCGTGGGCGTCGTCCGTGGTGGCGTTGCGGAGCGAGCCGAGTCGCAGCTTGTGGTCGTGCGGCGAGCGGACGTCGATCTCGGCGCCCTCGCCCACGACGGGCCGGCCGCCGATGACGTGGGGAAGCGCGGTCGGGTGGTTGGCGAGCTCGGCGAGAGCGGCGTTGAGCGCGTCCCGCTCGGGGCTGCCGGGGGCGTAGTCGAGCACCGGCTCGTTGATGGGCGCCGGCACACGGGTGATCGAGTCCACGGGGGTCTCCTCCTTCGTAATAGAGATTTCAGAATAGCCCCTTGCGAAGCAAAGTGGAATGAATCATTCTATGGACATGACGACGACCACCACCGAGCTCACCTCGTCCCACATCGCGCTCACCGAGGCGCACGCCGCGCACAACTACCACCCGCTGCCGGTGGTGCTCGCGTCCGGTGACGGCGCGTGGGTGACCGACGTGGAGGGTCGCCGCTACCTCGACTGTCTCGCCGGCTACTCCGCCCTCAACTTCGGCCACGGCCACCCGGCGCTGGTCGCCCGCGCGGCCGAGCAGCTGCAGCGGCTCACCCTCACCAGCCGGGCCTTCTTCAACGACCAGCTCGGGCCGTTCGCGCAGGCGCTCGCCGAGCTCACCGGCAAGGACGCCGTGCTGCCGATGAACTCCGGCGCCGAGGCCGTCGAGACCGCGATCAAGGTCAGCCGGAAGTGGGGCTACCAGGTCAAGGGCGTCGCGCCCGGCACGGCGCGCATCATCACGATGCACGGCAACTTCCACGGCCGGACGACGACCATCGTCAGCTTCTCCGACGACGACGTCGCGACCGCCGACTTCGGGCCGTTCACGCCCGGCTTCGTCGGCGTCCCGTACGGCGACATCGACGCGGTCGCCGCGGCGATCGAAGAGTCCACCGTGGCGGTGCTCTTCGAGCCGATCCAGGGCGAGGGCGGGGTCGTCGTCCCGCCCGAGGGCTTCCTGCGCGCGCTGCGCGAGCTGTGCACCGAGCGCAACGTGCTGATGGTCGCCGACGAGATCCAGTCCGGCCTGGCCCGCACCGGCCGCACCTTCGCGTGCGACCACGAGGACGTCGTCCCGGACGTCTACATCCTCGGCAAGGCTCTCGGCGGTGGGCTCTACCCGGTGTCCGCGATCGCGGCCGACCACGAGGTGCTCGACGTGGTCCGCCCCGGCACCCACGGCTCGACCTTCGGCGGCAACCCGCTCGCCGCGGCCATCGGCCACGAGGTGGTGCGGCTGCTGGCGACCGGCGAGTTCCAGCAGCGGGCGCAGGCGCTGGGCGCGCGGCTCGAGGCGGGCCTGCAGGAGCTGGTCGGCGCCGGGCTGGTCGCCGTACGGGTGCGGGGGCTGTGGGCCGGCGTCGACGTCGACCCGGCGCTGCTCACCGGCCGCGAGGTCTGCGAGGGCCTGATGAGGCACGGGATCCTGGCCAAGGACACCCACGGCTCCACGGTCCGCTTCGCGCCGCCGCTGGTCGCGTCGGAGTCCGACATCGACCTGCTCGTCGTCACCCTGCGCACCGTGCTGGAGGAGGCGCGGCGATGACCGGCACGCTCGCGGCGGCGCCCACGCACGACCGCAACCCGCTCGTCGCCGCCCGCAGCCAGCTCGCCGACGCGATCGCGGCGCTCGACTACGGCCCCGGCATGCTCGACATGCTCGCCACTCCGCGCCGCGAGGTGACCGTGTCGGTCCCGCTGCGCCGCGACGACGGCAGCGTCGAGGTGCTCGTCGGCCACCGGGTCCAGCACAACCTGTCACGCGGTCCGGCCAAGGGCGGCGTCCGGTTCAGCCCCGACGTGACGCTCGACGAGGTCCGCGCGCTGGCGATGTGGATGACCTGGAAGTGCGCCCTCGTGAACATCCCGTACGGCGGCGCGAAGGGCGGCGTCGCCTTCGACCCGCGCGGCTACTCGCGCGGCGAGATCCAGCGCGTCACCCGCCGCTACACCAGCGAGATCATGCCGATCCTCGGCCCGACCACCGACATCCCCGCGCCCGACATCGGCACCGACGAGCAGGTGATGTCGTGGATGATGGACACCTACTCCGTCAACCGCGGCCACACCGTCCTCGGCGTCGTCACCGGCAAGCCGGTCGCCCTCGGCGGCTCGCTCGGCCGGGCCAGCGCCACCTCGCGCGGCGTCGTCCACGTGGCGCTCGCCGCGCTCGCCCACCGGGGCATCGTCGCCGCCGGCGCGACCGCCGCCGTCCAGGGCTTCGGCAAGGTCGGCCGCGACGCGGCGCGGCTGCTGGCCGAGGCGGGCGTGCGGGTGGTCGCCGTCAGCGACCAGTACGGCGCAGTGCACGACCCCGCGGGCCTCGGCGTCCCGGCCCTGATGCGGCACGTCGACGAGACCGGCAGCGTCGTGGGCTTCGCGGCGTCCGAGCCGCTGGACGACGGCGAGGAGCTGCTCCACCTCGACGTCGACCTGCTGGTCCCGGCCGCCGTCGAGGCGGTCCTCAACGCCGACAACGCCCACCGGGTGCGGGCCTCGGTTATCACGGAGGGCGCGAACGGGCCGACCACCCCGGCGGCCGACGCGGTGCTGGAGGCGGCGGGCGTGCTCGTCGTCCCGGACATCCTGGCCAACGCGGGCGGCGTGATCGTGTCGTACTTCGAATGGGTCCAGGCCAACCAGGCCTACTGGTGGAGCGAGGACGACGTCAACGCCCGCCTCGCCGAGCGGATGCAGGCCGCCTGGGAGGGCGTCGTCGGCTACGCCGCCCGCCGCGACATCTCGCTGCGCCGCGCCGCGACGACGCTCGCCGTCGAGACGGTCGCCAACGCGCACCTTGCGCGGGGGCTCTACCCGTAGGTCGCGCATCCGCCGAACGGGTGGTCGCTGGGCGGTTGCCCGCGTCGCCGGGACGAGGGCCTCGGTAGGGTCGGCCGGGTGACCGACGCCCCACTCCGAGTCCTCGTCACCGGCGCCGCCTCCGGCCTGGGTGCGGCCCTCGCCGCCGCCTGGGAGGCGCGCGGCGCGCAGGTGCTGCGCACCGATCGCGCCTCCGGTGCGGGCATCCACCCGCTCGACATCACCAGCGACGCCGACTGGGCCGCGGTCCGCGACCACGTCGAGACGACGTGGGGCGGGCTCGACGTCCTCGTCAACAACGCCGGGATCGCCGGTGGCGGCCGGCTCGACGTGGCCGGCATCGACGAGTGGCAGCGGCTGGTCGACATCAACCTGCTCGGCGCGGTGCGGGGGACGGCGACGTTCACGCCGATGCTCAAGCGCCAGCGCGGCGGGCGGATCGTCAACGTCGCGTCGCTCGCCGGGCTGGTCCACCCGGCCGGGATGGCCGGCTACAACGCGACCAAGGCGGCGGTCGTGGCGCTGACCGAGACGACCGGCCACGAGCTGGCGTCGTACGGCGTGACGGCGCACGTGGTCTGCCCGTCCTACTTCCGGACCAACCTGATGGCCGGGGTCGAGGGCCGCGACGCCGCGCTGCAGACGGTGATGAGCCGGCTCGTCGAGGACGCGCCGCTCGGCCCCGACGAGATCGCGGCGGCCGTGCTCGACGCGATCGACGCCGGCGTCGAGGTGATCCTGCCCGACCCGGCCGCGCGGTCGGCGTACGAGCTCAAGCTGGCCGACCGGACGTCGTACGACGCGGTGATGCGCGCGCAGGCCCGCAAGCTGGAGGCACTGGCGGATGACTGACGAGTCCCGCCCGGTCCGCGACGAGGATGCCTTCGACGTACCGGCGGTCGAGGCGTGGCTGAGCCGCGGCCCGATCGCCGAGGTGCGCCAGTTCCCCGGCGGCGCGTCGAACCTGACCTATCTGCTGGTCATGGCCGACGGCCCCGACCTGATCCTCAGGCGGCCGCCGGCCGGCACCAAGGCGCGCGGCGCGCACGACATGGGCCGGGAGTTCCGGATCCAGGATGCGCTCAAGCCGGTCTTCCCGCAGGTGCCGACGATGGTCGCCTACGCGAGCGCCGAGGAGAGCCCGGTCGGCAGCGAGCTGTACGTCATGGAGCGGCTCGACGGCAGCATCCCGCGCCGCGACTTCGGCTTCGCGATGACGCCGGAGCAGACGTCGGCGCTGTGCGACGCGGCCGTCGACACGCTGGTCGCGCTGCACGCGATCGACGTGTCCGCCGTAGCGGGGCTCGCGGCGCTCGACAAGGGCCAGGGCTACGTCGCCCGCCAGATCGGCGGCTGGACCACCCGTCTCGCCAACGCGCGCACCGACGACACCGGCGACTGGTCCGACATCACCGGCTGGCTCGACCAGAACCAGCCGGCGGACGCCGGGTCGGCGATGATCCACAACGACTTCCGCTTCGACAACCTGGTGCTCGCGCCCGACGACCCGACCCGCGTGATCGGCGTCCTGGACTGGGAGCTCGCCACCGTCGGCGACCCGCTGATGGACCTCGGCTGCGCGCTCGCCTACTGGGTGCAGGCCGACGACGACGAGTTCTTCCTCGCCTTCCGCCGCCAGCCCACGACCGAGCCGGGGATGTGGACGCGGCAGCAGCTCGTCGACGCCTACCTCGACCGGCGCGGGCTCACCCTGAGCGCCGACGAGCTGCGGTTCTACGAGGTCTACGGGCTGTTCCGGCTCGCGGTGATCGCGCAGCAGATCTGGTACCGCTACGCGACCGGCCAGACCACCAACCGGGCGTACGCCGTCTTCGGGCCGGCCGTCGGCTATCTCGAGGCGCGCTGCCGCCGGATCCTGTTCGGCTGAGGGGCTGCTCATGGGTGTGCTGCTGCTGGTCCGCCACGGCCAGGCGTCGTTCGGCGCCGACGACTACGACGTCCTCTCCGAGACCGGGTGGGAGCAGGGGCGAACGCTCGGCCGCTGGCTCGCCGCGCACGGACCGCTGCCGACGTCCGTGGTGCACGGCGGGATGCGCCGGCACCGGGAGACGTGGGAGGCGATAGCGTCCACCCTGCCCGACGCCGGGGTCCTCGACGCCGAGGTCGACGAGGACTGGGCGGAGTTCGACCACACCGCCGTCCTCGCCCGCTTCGCCGAGATCACCGGCGGCGTCGTCGACCACGGCCTCGACCGCCGCGCCTTCCAGGAGCAGTTCGAGATCTCCACCGCCCACTGGGCCGCCGCCGGCGCGGCCGACGGCTACCCCGAGCCGTACGACGCCTTCCTCGCCCGCGCCCGCGCGGCCCTCGACGCCGCCGCGGCCCGCCCCGGTCCGACGCTCGTCGTCACCTCGGGCGGAGTGATCGCGGCGCTGGCCGCGCTGCTCGTCGTACCGGCGGCGGTGGGGGACGCCGCGGCGCTCGGGCCGGTGTGGGCGCGGTTCAACACGGTCATCGCGAACACCTCGGTGACGCGGGTGATCGTGGGCGCCACCGGAGCCCGGCTGCTGACGTTCAACGAGCACCCGCACGTGCCGCGGGAGCTGCTGACCTACCGCTAGCCCTACGGTGGGCCCGTGTCCGACCAGCTCGTCAACGGCCTCCTCGCCACCGCCCTCGGCTCCGTGGCGGCCGTGCTGCTGCTGATCCCGGTCGCCGCCGTCGAGTACCGCCGCGACGGCCGGCTCGGCCCGCGCGACCTGGCGATCCTGCTGTCCGCGGCGGTCTACGGGCTCGCGCTGTGGACCTACACGCTGCTCCCGATGCCCGAGAACGGCGACTACCGCTGCGTGGGCAGGCAGACGGTGCCCTTCGACACGGTCAAGGCGATCGACTGGGGCGGTCTCGGGTCGCGGGCGGGCGTGTCGGCGCTCGTGCACGACCCGGCGTTCTTGCAGGTGGCGCTCAACGTGCTGCTGTTCGTGCCGCTCGGCTACTTCGTGCGCAAGGTGCTGCGCCGCGGCGTGGTGGTCGCGACGATCCTCGGGTTCGGGACGTCGCTGCTCATCGAGACCACCCAGGCCACGGGCGTGTGGCACCTCTACTCCTGCGCCTACCGGCTCTTCGACGTCGACGACCTGATGATCAACACGCTCGGCGCGACCCTCGGCTCGCTCGCCTCGGCGATCGTCGTCCGGCGCGAGCGGCCCGAGATCGTGTGGCCGACCGCGATCACGCTGGGGCGGCGGCTGATCGGGATGACGTGCGACGTCCTGTTCGTCATGCTCACCGGGGCGGCGCTGGTGGTGGCCTATCGGGCGGTCCAGATCTACCTCGACGAGGTGCCGTACGACGACCTCCCGACTCACCCGCAGCGGCTGCTCCAGTGGGGCGTGCCCGCGGTGATCGAGGCCGCCGCGGTGCTGCTGGCCGGACGGACCATCGGCGAGTGGGTGGTGTCGGTGCGGGCGGTCGCGCGGCGCCGCCCGGTGCTGCTCGCGCGGGTGGTCAAGCTGGTCACCGGGGTGGGGGCGATGCTCGCGCTGCTCGCGACGCCAGGGGCCTGGACGGGCCCGGTGCTGGCGGGGTTCGCGCTGCTCAGCGTGGTGGCCGCGGTCCGCACGCGCGAGCACCGTGGCCTCGCGCATGTCCTGTCGGGCCTGGACCTCGAGATCGTGCTGCCGCCGGTCAGATCAGCCTCTTCAGCACCCCGAGCGGGGCGTGGCGCATGACCGGCGCCATCGCGGCCCACGGCAGCGGCGGGACGTAGGCGTCGGCGACCTCCTTCTCGATCGCCGCGACCATCGCCCGGACGCCCTTCTCGGTCGAGGACATGAGCGGCGTCGACTGGTCGACCTTGTCGTTCATCTCCGAGCGGATGTAGCCGGGGTAGAGCACGCTCACCTTGATCCGCTTCTGCAGGCGGGTGCCGTGCAGCTCCGTGCGCAGGCCCTCGGCGAGGTGGGCGACGCCGGCCTTGGTGGCGGCATAGGTCGTCATCGACGACGGCATCCCGCGCACGGCCGACATCGACGACACCGTCACCAGGTGGCCGGCCTCCTGGGCGCGGAAGATCTCCATCGCGGCCTCGGTCTGGGCCAGCGCGCCGACGAAGTTGGTCATCGCGGTCTCGAGATTGGCGTCGAAGCGGCCGGTGCCCAGCTTGGCGCCCTTGCCCAGGCCGGCGTTGACGACGACCCGGTCGACATGGCCGAGCTCCTCGCGCAGCTCGCCGAAGACACCGAACACGGCCGCGTGGTCGGTGACGTCGAGCGCGCGGTGGGCGACCCGGCGCTCGGGGTGGGCCGTCGTGATCTCGGCGGCGAGCTCCGCGAGCCGTTCGGTACGGCGGGCGGCGAGCCCGACGTCGTACCCCTTGGCGGCGAACTGGCGGGCCATCTCGGCGCCCAGGCCGCTGGACGCGCCGGTGATCAGGATCGTCTTCGCGTGCTGCCCCATGCGCCCGAGTCTCGCGCACCGCGCTGCCGCGGCGGCTCGACAGGCCGGGGCTATACCGGGTATACATGGACCATACCCAGTATGCAGGGGTGCGCACCCGACCCGTGGAGGCCCGATGTCCGTCAAGCACGCACTGCTCGCCCTGCTCGAGCAGGAGCCGATGTACGGCTACCAGCTGCGCGCGGAGTTCGAGCAGCGCACCGGCACCACCTGGCCGCTCAACGTCGGGCAGGTCTACACGACCCTGACCCGTCTCGAGCGCGACGGCCTCGTCGGCGCCGACGGCGAGGACGCCGAGGGGCACGTCATCTACCGGATCACCGCCGCCGGCCGCACCGAGGTCGCGAGCTGGTTCACCACCCCGGTCGCGCGCACCCAGCCGCCGCGTGACGAGCTCGCGATCAAGCTCGCGCTCGCGGTGACCGTGCCCGGCGTCGACGTCGGGTCCGTCATCCAGCAGCAGCGCAGCGCCACCATGGCCGCGCTGCAGGACTACACCCGGCTCAAGCGGCAGGCGGGGTCCGGCGACGCGCCGTCCGACCTGGCATGGAGCCTGGTGCTCGACTCGCTGGTCTTCGCCGCGGAGGCCGAGATCCGCTGGCTCGACCACGGCGAGGCGCGGCTGCGGCGGGCGGCGGTCGAGCGGGCCGCGGCGGCTCCGGCGCCCGCCCCCTCGGCCACGGCCCCGACCGCCCCGACCACCCCGACCACCCCGACCACCCCGACCACCCCGACCACCCCGGCCAGCGAGCGGAGTGCCCGATGAGCGCCGTCCTGCAGCTCACCGACGTGGTCCGGGTCCACGGCGAGGCGCCGCACCAGGTCCAGGCGCTGCGCGGCGTCTCCTTCGCCGCCCACCCCGGCGAGCTGGTCGCGGTGATGGGGCCGTCCGGGTCCGGCAAGTCGACCCTGCTCACCATCGCCGGCGGGCTCGACAGCCCGACCAGCGGCGCGGTCACCGTCGAGGGCGTCGACCTGGCCCGGCTCGGCCAGCAGGGGCGCGCCCGGATGCGGCGTACCTCGATCGGCTACGTCTTCCAGGGCTTCAACCTGATCCCCGCGCTCACCGCCGCCGAGAACGTCGCGCTCCCGCGTGAGCTCGACGGCGTCGCCCCGCGCCAGGCCCGCGCCGAGGCCCGGGCCGCGCTCGAGGAGGTCGGCATCCTCGACCTCGCCGACCGCTTCCCCGACGACATGTCCGGCGGGCAGCAGCAGCGGGTCGCCATCGCCCGGGCGGTGATCGGTGAGCGGCGGCTGATCCTCGCCGACGAGCCGACCGGCGCGCTCGACACCGAGACCGGCGAGGAGATCCTGCGCCTGCTCCGGGCGCGCTGCGACGCGGGCGCGGCCGGCGTCCTGGTCACCCACGAGGCGCGGCACGCCGCCTGGGCCGACCGGGTCGTCTTCCTGCGCGACGGCGTGGTGGTCGACGAGACCGGTGCCGACCGCGCCGAGGTCCTCACCGAGGCCGCGGGCCGATGACCACGACGGGCAGCCGACTCGGCGGCTGGCGGGTCGCGCTGCGGCTGGCCCGGCGCGAGGCCTGGCGACGGCGCAGCCAGACCCTCCTCATGCTCTTCCTGATCTGCATGCCGGTCGTCGCGGTGACCGCCGCGGCCATCGTGTGGCGCACCGCCGACCTCAGTGGGCCCGAGAGCGTCGAGCGGCGGATGGGCGCCGCTGCCGCGCTGATCTCGCCGGTCGGCACCGATGTCGACCAGCAGTTCGACCCCGACGACGGCAGCAGCTGGGGCGGTGAGGCCCGGGCGCTGACCGCGGGCCGGATCCGCGCGGTGATCGGCGACCGGCCGATGATCCCGTTGCGCACCACCTCCTCCGACTTCCAGACCGCCCACGGCGTGGCCGACACCGGCCTGCTCGAGGTCGACCTCCACGACCCGCTCGCGGCCGGGCTGTTCCGGCTCGAGGCGGGGCACCTCCCACGCACGAGCGACGAGGTCGTGGTCAATCCCGCCCTCGTCGAGCGTGGCCCCGGGATCGGCGACCTGCTCGTCCTCGGCCGCAAGACGGCCGACGGTCCGCAGCCGCGCGCGCTGCGCATCGTCGGCGTCGCCGACTATGCCGGCAGCCGGTCCTTCGAGTGGGCGGGCGTCCTGCCCGGGGCGCTGCCGGTCACGCCCGACGACGGCCCGGCCGAATGGCTCGTCGGCGGCGGCCCGGTCACCTGGGGCGACGTCCGCAAGCTCAACGGCATCGGCGCACTCGTCGCGTCGCGGCAGGTGATCTCCGACCCGCCGCCCGAGTCCGCGCTCTCACCGGACCTGCGCGGGCAGGTGCAGCCGGTCAGCCAGGAGACGATCACCGTGCTCGCCCTGGTCGTCGCGATGGTGCTGCTCGAGGTGGTGCTGCTCGCCGGCCCGGCGTTCGCGGTCCGGGCGCGGGCGCAGGCCCACACGCTCGCCCTGGTCGCGGCCAGCGGCGGGACGCCGGCCCAGGCACGCCGTACCGTCCTCGCGTCGGGGGTGGTCGTCGGCGCCCTCGGCGGCCTGTTCGGCGTCGCCTGGGGCATCGTCGTCGCGGTGCTCGCCGTGCCGATCGCGCAGACGGTCGACGCGAGCTGGTTCGGCCCGTTCGAGGTGCCGTGGGCGATGGTGGCCGTGGTGGCCGCCTTCGGCTTCGCGTCGGCGGTGCTCGCGGCCGTCGTCCCGGCCTTTGCCGCCTCGCGGCAGGACGCCGTCGCGGTGCTCGCCGGACGGCGCGGCGAGGGGCGCCCGTCGCGGCGCTCGCCGGTGGTCGGTCTGGCGCTGATCGGCGTCGGCATCGCCGGCTCGTTCGCCGGCTCGCGCCCCGGTGGCGGCAGCTCGCCGCTGCTGGTGGGCAGCGCGGCGATCATCTCCGTGGTCGGCATGATCTTCCTGGTCCCGGTCGCGATCGCGACCGTCGCCCGGCTGTCCGCGCGGCTGCCGCTGCCGCTGCGGTTCGCCGCGCGCGACGCGGCCCGCCACCGCACCCGCACCGTGCCCGCGATCGCCGCCGTCGGCGCCACCGTCGCCGGAGTCGTCGCGCTCGGCATCGCGGTGAGCAGCCAGGCCGACCACGACGAGAAGACCTACCAGCCGATGCTGCAGCTCGGCTACGGCGTGGTCGACGTGCCGACCGACGCGACGCCTGCCGACGTCGCGCAGATCGAGCAGATCCTGACCAAGGGCCTGCCCGACGCGCCGCGCCAGCGGGTCACCGGCGTGGTCACCGACACCGACGACTACTCGCTGATGGTGAGCTTCGCGCAGGATGGCGCCGAGATCCAGACCAGCTACTGGGGCGTGCTCGGCACCGGCTACGTCGTGGCCGACGCCCTGCCCGCCTACCTCGGCGTCGGCGACGACAGCCGGGTCGTGGCCGATCGGGCGCTCGCGGGCGGCGGCATCGTGCTGCTGCACAGTCAGGTCTCGAGCGCCGTGCCGAGCGGTGGCCAGGTCACCGTCACCGTGGGCGAGACCCCGCCGGGCGGCGGCGAGGTGAAGACCCGCGCCACCGCGGCGTTCTCGATGGTCGCGGCCGAGATCCCCGGCCGCGCGCAGCCCGCCGCCGCCGTACTCTCCCCGGTCGCCGCGAAGCGCCTGCACCTGCCGACCGCGACGACCGCGATCGCCGTCCTGCCGACGATCGACGGGGCTGCCGCGCAGCGCGTCGACGAGGAGCTCGCCGCCACCGCGTCGCACGCCTCGCTGTCCGTCGAGCGCGGCTTCCAGCCCTCGGCCGAGACCCGGATCATCAAGCTGGTGCTCGCCGTCCTCGGTGCGATCCTGATGCTCGGCGGCACGCTCACCGCCACCTTCCTCGCCCTCTCCGACGCGCGTCCCGACCTCGCCACCATGGCCGCCGTCGGCGCCCGCCCCCGGACCCGGCGCGGGGTCGCAGCGGCCTACGCCCTGGTCGTCGGCCTGGTCGGCGCACTGCTGGGCGCGCCGATCGGGTTCATCCCCGGCGTCGCGATCAGCGGCCCGCTGACCCACGACTTCCAGACCGGCGCCACCAGCCTCGTCATCCCGTGGACCCTGCTCGGCGCGGTCGTCCTCGGCCTGCCGCTGCTGACGGCGCTCGTGGTGGGGGCGTGCGCGCGGAGCCGGCTGCCGCTGGTCGCGCGGATCGACTAGGTCGACCAGACCGACCTGGTCACGTGGCCCGCGCCGCCTGCCGTTGGTGGCATCGCCCGAAGAGCTGGCGGTGGGGGAGGACGGCGGTCCCGGCGACCCGCTGAGCGCATGAAGGTCCTTCTCGACACCCCCGTCGTGGCCGCAGCGCGCGCACACCTGTGGCGGTGAGGCGGACGAGCGCCGCGACCGCGAGCGCCAGGACGGCCAGCGCCACCGCGGTCGGAGCATCGGCGCCGGGGGCCGCGGTGGCAGCGGTGAGGGGTCGCCGTGAGGGCGACGAGCAGGGCATCGTGATCGGGCTGACCCGCGCGCCGATCGTCACCGCGGGCGACGCGCTCGTGCACATCGCATCGCCGGTGACTTCCTGACGGAAACTTGCGCTTCCTGGCCGTTGCAACCGTCAGGAAGCGCAGGAATCCCCGCTGAAGCGGGGATTCCTGCACCCCATCCGGCCCGGGGGTCCGCTCCGAACCTCCGGCATGAGGAAGCACCTGCTCTGGGCCGGGTGCGGGCATCCCGGCGAGGCCGGCGACCAGCACGGAGATCCGTGCCGTCAGCGGGTTCCCGTCGGCCAGGGGCCGAGCCTAGTCCCCACTTAAAGTCAGGCTTGACTGTTTGTTTGTGCCGCGCCATGCTGACTCCGTGACCACGACGCGGGTGCCCCAGGAGGAGCGGACGCGGGTCATGCGCCAGCGCCTGATGGACGCGACCGTCGAGCTCCTCGTCGAGCGCGGCTTCGGCGGGACGACGACCACGCTGGTCTCCGAGCGCGCGGGCGTGAGCCGCGGTGCGCAGCTGCACCACTTCCCGACCAAGAACGACCTGGTCGTCGCGGCGGTGAGTCACCTGACCGCGATCCGCGGCTCCGATCTCGAGGCGGCGGTCGCGCGGCTGCCGCAGGGCCAGGGGCGCACCGAGGCGGTCGTGCAGATGTTGGGCGAGCACTTCGCCTCGCCGGTGTTCACCGCGGCGCTCGAGCTGTGGGTCGCGGCGCGGACCGATCCGAGCCTGCACGAGGCGGTCGGGCCGCTGGAGCAGCGGGTCGGCCGCGAGACGCACCGGCTGACGATCGAGCTGCTCGGGGTCGACGAGTCGCAGCCCGGCGTCCGCGAGCTGGTCCAGGCGACGCTCGACCTGGTCCGGGGCCTGGGCCTCGCCAACACGCTCGGCGACGACGCCCGTCGGCGCCGCCGGATCCTCACCGAGTGGGCCCGCACCCTCGACGCGGCGCTCCGAACCCCCGAAGGAGACGAGGCATGAGTGTCCTCGACGACGTCCTGGCCGACCTGAGCGCCGAGGGCGACCAGCTCCGTACGGCGGTCGCCGCGCTCGACGCCGACGCCTGGCGTACGCCGACCCCGGCCGACGGCTGGGACGTCGCGACGACGATCGCCCACCTGCTCTGGACCGACGAGGTCGCGGTCCTCGCCGCCGGCACGCTCACCCACGAGGGCAAGGAGGCGTGGGACGCCGTCGTCCTCACCGCGATCGAGGACCCGACCGGCTTCGTCGACAAGGAGGCGCTGCGGATCGGCGCCGACGCCCCCGACGCGCTCCTCGCCCGCTGGGACGCCGCCCGGCCCGGGCTCATGGCCGCGCTGCGGGCCTACCCGGAGGGCCACCAGCTGCCGTGGTTCGGCCCGCCGATGTCGCCGACGTCGATGGCGACCGCGCGGTTCATGGAGACCTGGGCCCACGCCCTCGACGTCTACGACGCGATCGGCGTCCGCCCCGAGGTCACCGACCGGATCCGGCACGTCGCCCACATCGGCGTGCGCACCCGCAACTTCTCCTACGCCAACAACGGCCTCGAGGCGCCGGCCGAGGAGTTCCGCGTCGAGCTCACCGCGCCCAGCGGCGAGGTCTGGACGTGGGGGCCGGAGGACGCCGGGCAGCGGGTGACGGGTTCGGCGTACGACTTCTGCCAGCTCGTCACCCAGCGCGTCCACCGCGACGACACCGACCTCAAGGCCGTCGGCGACGACGCCGAGCAGTGGCTGACCATCGCGCAGGCCTTCGCCGGTCCGGCCGGCGGCGGAAGGGATCCCCGATGACGCAACCGATCCGGATCGCCAACTGCAGCGGCTTCTACGGCGACCGCCTGTCCGCGCTGCGCGAGCAGCTCGAAGGGGGTGACGTCGACGTCGTCACCGGCGACTACCTCGCCGAGCTGACCATGCTCATCCTCGGCATGGACACGCTCCGCGACGCCGACCTCGGCTATGCGCGCACCTTCCTCAAGCAGCTCGAGGACACCCTCGGCCTCGCGCTCGACAAGGGCGTCACGATCGTCAGCAACGCCGGCGGACTCAACCCGGCGGGCCTCGCGGCCAGGATCGAGGCGCTCGGCACCGGCGCCAAGGTCGCGTACGTCGAGGGCGACGACCTGCGCGGAGCCCACCTGTTCGACGGCGCGCTCACCGCCAACGCCTACCTCGGCGCCTTCGGCATCGCCTCCGCGCTGCGCAACGGCGCCGACGTCGTCGTCACCGGCCGGGTCACCGATGCGAGCGTCGTCGTGGGTCCCGCGATCGCCCACCACGGCTGGGATCCGACCGACTACGACGCGCTCGCAGGTGCCGTCGTGGCCGGCCACGTCATCGAGTGCGGCACCCAGGCCACGGGCGGCAACTTCTCCGGCTTCACCGACCTCTTCCGCGCCGGCGCGCCGATGACGCAGCCGCTCGGCTTCCCCATCGCCGAGATCGCCGCCGACGGCAGCAGCGTGATCACCAAGCACGACGGCACCGGCGGCGCGGTCACCGTCGACACGGTCACCGCGCAGCTGCTCTACGAGATCCAGACGACGCGCTACCTCAACCCTGACGTCACCACCCGCCTCGACTCGATCCGCCTCCACCAGGAGGGGCCCGACCGGGTCGGAATCACCGGCGTCACCGGAGCCCCGCCCGCGGAGCGGCTGAAGGTCGCGGTCAACAGGCTGGGCGGCTACCGCAACCAGGTCGAGTTCGTCCTCACCGGCCTCGACATCGACGCCAAGGCCGAGTGGCTGCGCAGCCAGCTCGAGCCGCAGCTCACCGCCGCCGACATCACCTGGACGCAGACCTCCGCCCGCACCGTCGACGCCGACACCGAGGAGGGCGCCTCGGTGATCCTGCGGTGCATCGGCAAGGACCAGGACGCCGGCCCGCTCGGCAAGCCGTTCACGGGCCCCGCGGTCGAGCTCGCGCTCGCCAGCTACCCGGGCTTCACCATGACCACGCCGCCACAGAAGCCCAGTCCGTTCGGCATCTACACCCCCGAGTACGTCGACCGCGGCGTCGTCGAGCACACCGTCGTCCACCACGACGGCACCCGCGAGGTGATCGCCGACCCGACCGTGTTCGTCGACCCGGCGGAGAGCGATCCCGAGCTGGGCAAGCGCCCGTCGCCGTACCCGGCGCCGGCCGACACGATCACCCGCCGGATGCCGCTCGGCACCTTCGTCCACGCCCGCTCCGGCGACAAGGGCGGCAACGCCAACCTCGGCCTGTGGGTCAAGAACGACGGCTCGCCGAAGTACGAGGCGCGGGTGCAGTGGCTCGCCAAGATCCTCAAGGACCGCAAGGTCCGCGAGCTGGTGCCCGAGGCGAAGGACCTCGACATCGACGTCTACGTGCTGCCCAACCTCGGCGCGGTCAATGTCGTCATCCACGGCCTGCTCGGCGACGGCGTCGCCGCGTCCACCCGGTTCGACCCGCAGGCCAAGGGCCTCGGCGAGTGGGTCCGCAGCCGGGTCGTCCACATCCAGGAAGACTTGGTGTAGCCCATGCGGTGGAGCGAGGAGCGCCAGGCGCTCAAGGAGTCGGCGACCGAGTTCGCGCGCCGCGAGATCATGCCCGGTCTGCAGGAGTGGGAGGACGCCGGCGAGCTGCCGCGCAGCCTCACCCAGGCCGCCGCGAAGGCGGGCCTGCTCAGCATCGGCTACCCGGAGGCGGTCGGCGGCGAGGGCGGCGACCTGCTCGACGCGTGCGCGCTGCAGGAGGGGCTGATGGCGGCCGGTGCGTCCGGCGGGCTGATGGCGTCGCTGTTCACGCACGGCATCGCGGTCCCGCACATGGTCGAGAACGGCTCGCCGTACCTCATCGACCACTACGTCCGCCCCACCCTCGCGGGCGAGAAGATCGGCAGCCTCGGCATCACGGAGCCCGGCGGCGGGTCCGACGTCGCGGGCATCACCACCAAGGCCGTCCGCGACGGCGACCACTACGTCATCAACGGCGCCAAGACGTTCATCACCTCCGCGGTCCGCGGCGACTATGTGGTCACCGCCTGCCGCACCGGTGAGGCCGGCCATGCCGGCATCTCGCTCATCGTCGTCGACAAGGGAACGCCGGGCTTCACCGTCCAGCGCTCGCTGAAGAAGATGGGCTGGCACTGCTCCGACACCGCCGAGCTGTCGTACGTCGACGTCCGGGTGCCCGTCGAGAACCTCGTCGGCCAGGAGAACCAGGGCTTCTCTTACATCGCCCAGCAGTTCGTCGTCGAGCGGATCTTCCTCGCGCTGATGGGCTACGGCCACGCGCAGCGCTGCCTCGATCTCGCCGCGCAGTACACCCGCGACCGCGAGACCTTCGGCAAGCCGCTCAACAAGAACCAGGTCGTCCGCGCCCAGCTGGTCGAGATGCACCGCCAGGTCGAGGTCGCGCGCACCTACACCCTCGACGTCGCGGCCCGCCATGTCGCCGGCGAGACCGTCATCGCCGAGGCCTGTCTGGCCAAGCAGACGGCAGTCGACACCGCGGTCGCCGTCTCCGACCTGGCCGTCCAGCTGTTCGGCGGCGCCGGCTACATGCACGGAACCGAGGTCGAGCGTCACTACCGCGACGCCCGACTGCTCCCCATCGGTGGCGGTGCGACGGAGGTCCTCACCGACCTCGCCGCCCGCCTCCTCGGCTACGCATAAGGAGAAGGCCCGAATGAGCCTGATGAAGCCGCTCGGCGGCGAGGTGAGCGTCCACATGGCGGCGCCGGTGACCGAGGTCTGGGACCTGGTCAGCGACGTCACCCGGATCGGCGAGTTCTCGCCGGAGACCTTCGAGGCGGAGTGGACCCACGGCGCCACCGGCCCCGAGGTCGGCGCCCGCTTCCGCGGCCACGTGAAGCGCAACGGCGTCGGCCCCGTCTACTGGACGCCGTGCACGGTCACCGCGTGCGAGCCCGGCGAGGTGTTCGAGTTCGGCGTCGGGCTCGACGACAAGCACCTCAACACGTGGGGCTACCGGATGGCCCCCGAGGACGGCGGCACCCGGGTCACCGAGTACTTCCGGCTCACGCCGGCCTGGTACCTCCGCGGCTACTGGCTGGTCCTCGGCCGCCTGCGCGGCAAGACCAACGAGCGCGGCATGCGCACGACCCTGGAGCGGATGAAGGCGGTGGTGGAGGCATGACCACGACGGAGGCCGAGACCCCCGAGCAGACCCCCGAGCAGACCCCCGAGCAGACCCCCGAGCAGACCCCCGAGCAGACCCCCGAGCAGACCCCCGAGCAGACCCCCGAGCAGCTCCGCCGGACGGCGATGAGCGCCAAGATCGCCGACCTGCACGCCGAGCAGGCCAAGGCGGTCGAGGCCGGCGGCAAGTACATCGAGCGGCATCGCGCCCGCGGCAAGCTCACGGCCCGCGAGCGCATCGATCTGCTCGTCGACGAGGGCTCCGCCTTCCTCGAGCTGATGCCGCTGGCCGGCTGGGGCAGCGACTTCGCGGTCGGCGCCTCGCTGGTGACCGGCATCGGCGTCGTCGAGGGCGTGGAGTGCCTGATCGTCGCCAACGACCCCACGGTCAAGGGCGGCGCCCTCAACCCGTGGTCGCTGAAGAAGTCCTTCCGGGCGGCCGAGATCGCCGAGAAGAACTTCCTTCCGACGATCAACCTCACCGAGTCCGGCGGCGCGGATCTCCCCACCCAGAAGGAGATCTTCATCCCCGGCGGCCGCGGCTTCCGCGACCTCACCCGGTCGAGCGCCCGCAAGCAGCCGACCATCTCGGTCGTCTTCGGCAACTCCACCGCGGGCGGCGCCTACGTCCCCGGCATGAGCGACTACGTGATCATGGTCAAGGAGCAGGCCAAGGTGTTCCTGGCCGGCCCGCCGCTGGTGAAGATGGCGACCGGCGAGGAGTCCGACGACGAGACGCTCGGCGGCGCCGAGATGCACTCGCGGATCTCCGGCTCCTCCGACTTCCTCGCCGTCGACGAGTACGACGCGATCCGCCTGGCCCGCCGTACCGTCGCCCGCCTCAACTGGCGCAAGGCCGGCACGCCGCCGACCGTCGACTACGCCGAGCCCGACCTCGACCCCGAGGACCTGCTCGACCTGATCCCCACCGACCTCAAGGAGCCCTTCGACCCGCGCGAGGCGATCCTGCGCATCGTCGACGGCACCAGCGCCCACAACGAGGTGGCGTTCGACGAGTTCAAGCCGCTCTACGGCTCGGCCCTCTGCGTCGGCTGGGCGCAGCTGCACGGCCACCCGATCGGCATCCTCGCCAACGCGCGCGGGGTACTGATGAGCGAGGAGGCGCAGAAGGCGGCGCAGTTCATCCAGCTGGCCAACCAGAAGGACACGCCGCTGCTGTTCCTGCACAACACCACCGGCTACATGGTCGGCGCGGAGTACGAGCAGGGCGGCATCATCAAGCACGGCGCGATGATGATCAACGCGGTCTCCAACTCGAAGGTCCCGCACCTGACGGTGATCATGGGCGCGTCCTACGGCGCCGGCAACTACGGCATGAACGGCCGTGCCTACGACCCGCGCTTCCTGTTCACCTGGCCCTCGGCGAAGTCGTCGGTGATGGGTCCGGCGCAGCTGGCCGGCGTGCTGGAGATCGTCGCCCGCGAGTCGGCGGAGAAGAAGGGCCAGCCCTTCGACGCCGAGGGCTTCGTCGCGATCAAGGAGATGGTCGAGGCGCAGATCGAGGAGCAGTCGCTGCCGTACGTCCTCTCCGGGATGGTCTACGACGACGGCGTCATCGACCCCCGCGACACCCGGACGGTCCTCGGCATCTGCCTGTCCGTCATCGACAACCAGCCGATCGAGGGCGCCATGAACTTCGGTGTGTTCCGCATGTGAGCCGCTTCGCCGCGCACATGCGGAACACACCGGAAAGGCGAGGAGCGGCTTCGCCGCACTGACTTGATATTCCGACCAACCAGGCTCGCTCTGCTCGCGGTTGGTCGGGCAAACACTCGCAAGCTCGTGTTTGCAGCGGGCTGATGAAAGGGGGCACCTGGTGCCTTTGATTCGAAGGATCCTGGTGGCCAACCGCGGCGAGATCGCCCGCCGCGTGTTCCGCACCTGCCGCGACCTCGGCATCGAGACCGTCGCCGTCCACTCCGACGCCGACGCCGCGATGCCGTTCGTGCGCGACGCCGACGCCGCCGTACGGCTGCCGGGCAACACGCCCGCCGAGACCTACCTGCGGGGCGACCTCGTGATCGCGGCCGCCCGGAAGGCCGGCGCCGACGCGATCCACCCCGGCTACGGCTTCCTGTCCGAGAACGCCGACTTCGCCCGCCAGGTCGTCGAGGCCGGGCTGACGTGGGTCGGCCCCGACCCGTCGTCCATCGAGCGGATGGGCTCGAAGATCGAGTCCAAGAAGCTGATGGAGGCCGCCGGCGTGCCGGTCCTCGGCGCCGTCACGGCCGACACGGCGACCGCCGACGACCTGCCCCTGCTGGTGAAGGCCAGTGCCGGCGGCGGTGGGCGCGGCATGCGGATCGTCCGCGCGCTCGACCGGCTCGCGGCCGAGATCGAGACCGCGCAGTCGGAGGCCGAGTCGGCGTTCGGCGACGGCACCGTCTTCGTCGAGCCGTACGTCGAGAACGGGCGCCACATCGAGGTCCAGGTGCTCGGCACCGCCGACGGCGCGATCGTCCTCGGTGAGCGCGACTGCTCGGTGCAGCGCAGGCACCAGAAGGTCATCGAGGAGGCGCCCGCCCCCGGGCTGCCCGACGCCACCCGCGCGGCGCTGCACGCGGCGGCCAAGGCGGCGGCCGACGCGATCGACTACCGCGGCGCGGGCACCGTGGAGTTCCTCTACGACCCGGCCAAGGACCGCTTCTACTTCCTGGAGATGAACACCCGCCTCCAGGTCGAGCACCCCGTCACCGAGGCGGTCTACGGCGTCGACCTGGTCGCGCTGCAGATCGCCGTCGCCGAGGGTCACTCGCCGGCCGTCGAGGTGGGCGCGCCGAGCGGCCACGCGGTCGAGGTGCGGCTCTACGCCGAGGACCCCGCCCACGGCTACCAGCCGCAGAGCGGCCGGATCGCCCGGTTCGAGATCCCCGGCGTGGTGAGTGCCTTCGAGGGCCCGGCGTCCCACGGCGTCCGGCTCGACTCGGGCGTCGGCTCCGGCGACGAGGTCGGGACCTTCTACGACGCGATGATCGCCAAGGTGATCGTGCACGCGCCCACCCGCGAGCAGGCGCTGCGCCGGCTGGCCGGTGCGCTGGCGAACGCCGAGCTGCACGGCCTGGTCACCAACCGCGACCTGCTGGTCAACCTGCTCCGCGACCCGGTGTTCACCTCCGGCGCGATGCACACGACCTGGCTCGACGGCGCCGACCTGGCCGCACTGGCCGCGTCGCCCGGCGGCGAGGGCACCGTCGAGATCTCGGGGTTCGCGGCCGCGGTCGCGCTCGCCGAGCAGGCCCGCCTCGACCGCCCGGTGCAGAGCCGGATCCCGGCCGGCTGGCGCAATGTCATCGCCGAGCCGCAGGTGACGACCTTCCTGCGCGGGACGTCGGGCGACGACGAGCTGCCCGTCCGCTGGTACGGCGGCCGCACCTTCCGCTCCGCCGACCTCGAGTGTGTCGTCGTCACGAAGGCCGGCCCCGCGACGGTCGAGATCGAGGTCGACGGGGTCGCGCGGACGTTCACGGTCTTCACCGACCCCGTCGACACCGACCGGGTCGACGTCGAGTCCTCGCTGGGCCACGTCGCGCTGCGCCGCAAGCCGCGCTTCGTCGACCCGTCCAGCCAGGTCGCGGCCGGCTCGCTGCTCGCGCCGATGCCGGGCAGCGTGATCGCCGTCCGCGCGGCGGTGGGCGACGTCGTCGAGGAGGGTCAGCCCATCCTCGTGATGGAGGCCATGAAGATGCAGCACACCATCGCGGCGCCCTATGCGGGCACCGTCACCGAGCTGTCGGCGACCGCCGGTCAGCAGGTCGAGGCGGGCGTCGTGCTCGCCGTCGTTGAGCCTGTCGGCTCCGAGGAGGAGAGCGCATGACCCAGACCATGTTCACCGAGCCGGAGGAGCGCGTCGCCCTGCGCGAGGCGGTCAAGAAGCTGGCGAGCAAGTACGGCCGCGAGTACGTCGAGAAGCAGGCCCGCGAGGGCGGCAAGATGACGGACATGTGGCTCGAGATGGGCCGCAACGGCTTCCTGGGCGTCAACATCGCCGAGCAGTACGGCGGCGGGGGCGGCGGCATGGCCGACCTCGCGGCCGTCCTCGAGGAGTCGGCCGCGGCCGGCGCCCCGCTGCTGATGATGGTCGTCTCGCCGGCGATCTGCGGCTCGATCATCAGCCGCTGCGGCACCGAGGAGCAGAAGCAGCGCTGGCTGCCGTCGATCGCCGACGGCACCCACCTGATGGCGTTCGGCATCACCGAGGCCGACGCCGGCTCCAACTCCCACCAGATCACCACGACCGCCACGCGCGACGGCGACCACTGGGTGCTCAACGGGCAGAAGACCTTCATCTCCGGCGTCGACGAGGCGCAGTCGGTGCTCATCGTGTCCCGCACCGAGGACGCCAAGACGGGCAAGCTCAAGCCCGCGCTGTTCGTCGTACCGACCGACGCGGCGGGCTTCACCAAGCAGCCCATCCCGATGTCGTGGCAGGCGCCGGAGAAGCAGTTCACCCTCTTCCTCGACGACGTCCGGGTGCCGGTCGACGCGCTCGTCGGCGACGAGGACGGCGGCCTCTGGCAGCTCTTCGCCGGCCTCAACCCCGAGCGGATCATGGGCGGCGCGTTCTCCTGCGGCATCGCCCGCTACGCGCTCGACAAGGCGGTCGCCTACGCCAAGGAGCGCTCGGTCTGGAAGGACCAGCCGATCGGCGCCCACCAGGGCATCGCGCACCCGCTGGCGAAGGTGAAGATCGAGCTCGAGCAGGCCCGCCTGCTCTGGCAGAAGGCCGCCGCGCTCTACGACGCGGGCGACGACTTCACCGCGGGCGAGTACGCCAACATGGCCAAGTACGCCGGCGGCGAGGTCGCCTGCAACGCCACCGACGTCGCCGTCCACACCCACGGCGGCAACGGCCTCACCCAGGAGTACGGCCTCGGCAACATGCTCGTCGCCGCCCGCCTCGGCCGGATCGCCCCCGTCAGCCGGGAGATGATCCTCAACTTCGTGGCGATGCACTCGCTGGGGCTCCCCAAGTCCTACTGATGTCCGGTCGTACCGGACGTTCTGGTCGCGTTTTCGCCCGAGAAGCGACCAAAACGTCCGGTACGACGGGCGAGCCGGGGCAGAATGCCGGGATGCTGCGCCTGCTGCCGCCCGTCCTGGTCCTCATCCTCTGGATCTACTGCCTGGTCGACGTGATCACCGCGCGCGACGACAGCGTCCGCAACCTGGGCAAGACCTGGTGGCTGCTCATCGTCTTCTTCTTCCCGCTCGCCGGCTCGATCGTCTGGATCGTCGCCGGCCGCCCGCTCCCCGACCGGCCGATGACCCGCGACCAGGGCGCGGCGCCGGGCTTTCCGGAGTACGAGCGCCGCGGCCGGTTCGCGGCGGCCGACCCGGAGAAGGACGAGGACTTCCTGCGCAAGGTGCGCGAGCGCGCCGAGGAGCAGCGGCGGCGCTACGAGCAGCAGCGGCGCGAGGAGCAGCGCCGCGACGAGCAGGGCGACGTCGGCTGACCCGCGACTGACCCGCGACTGACCGACTGACCCGCGACTGATCAGTCTGCGCGGGCTCCGCCCGGGTACGCCGAGAGGATGGACGATGACGTACTGCGGGGTTACCTGCAGCACCACTGGACCGCCTCGACCCTCGGCATGGAGCTCTTCCGGCGGGTGGCCGGGACGCACGGCGACCCGGTCACCGCGACCGCCGTACGCGAGATGTCGAGGGAGATCACGGCCGAGCGGGAGACGCTGCGCGCCCTGATCCGGCGGGTCGGCGGCACGCCGAGCCTGGTCGGCGCGCTGACTGGCCGCGTGGCGGAGCGGGTCGGCCGGCTCAAGCCGAACGGCCGACTGCTGAGACGCTCGCCGCTGACCGACGTCCTGGAGCTCGAGGCGCTGCGCGACGCGGTCTACGGCAAGCGCGCCGGCTGGGAGCTGCTGCGCGAGCTGGCGAACGACGACCCCCGCCTCGACGCGGGGCTGCTCGACGACCTGATCGACCGGGCGGGGGAGCAGCTGGTCCGGCTGAAAGGGCTGCACCTCGCGGTCGCGCGGAAGCGGATCCTCACATGAGGGTCGTCGTCACCGGCGCCTCCGGGAACGTCGGCAGCGCGACGCTCCGCGAGCTGACCAGCGAGGGGCGGCACGACGTGGTCGCGGTGGCGCGGCGGCTGCCGGAGCTGCCCGCGGTCGACGTGCCGACGTCGGTGCGGTGGCGCTCCGCGGACGTCGGGCACGACGACCTCGACGCGGTCCTCGAGGGCGCCGACGCCGTCGTCCACCTGGCGTGGAAGTTCCAGCCGACCCACCGGCCCGAGGAGACCTGGCAGACCAATGCGGTCGGGACCCGCCGCGTCCTCGATGCGGTACGGCGGCTGCGGGTCCCGAAGGTCGTCTGCGTCTGCTCCGTCGCGTCCTACTCGCCGTTCGACCCGGCCGACCCCGACCGCGCGGTCGACGAGTCGTGGCCGACCGACGGCGCGTCCTCGGCGGCGTACTGCCGGGAGAAGGCGTACGTCGAGCGGGTGCTCGACGCGTTCGAGGCGGCGCAGACCGAGACCCGGCTGGTGCGGATCCGGCCGGCGTTCGTCTTCCAGCGCTCGGCGGCCACCGAGCAGCGGCGGATCTTCGGCGGCGCGCTGCTGCGTCCGTGGATGCTCGACAGCCGGTTCCTTCCGGGCGTGCCGCTGCCGCAGGGGCTGCGGCTGCAGGCGGTCCATGCCGAGGACGTCGCCCGCGCGCTGGTCGCCGCGGTCGAGCGGCCGGTCACCGGTGCGTTCAACCTCGCCGGCCCCGGCGTCGTACGGCGGCGCGAGCTGGGCGAGCTGCTCGGCGTGCCGACCGTCGAGGTCCCCGGCCGGCTGGTCAGCGCGGCGGTCAACACGGGCTGGCTGGCGCGGGTGGTGCGGGTCCCTGGATCGCTCGCCGACGCGCTGCTCGTGCTGCCGCTGATGGACGCCGCGCGCGCCCACGACGAGCTCGACTGGCGTCCGCAGCACACCGCGGAGGAGGCGCTCGCCGCCTTCGTCGACGGCGCCCGGCACTCGGCCGGCTCGTCGCTCCCGCCGCTGCGTCCCTGACCCTCACCCGCCCCGGCGCGCGACGCCGCGCGGCGCGGTGATGGGATCGACCCGTGACGGGGGTGCTCGAGGGGTTCGCGACGATCGCCGTCGTCATCGCCCTCGGCGCGCTGCTGGCCGACCGCGGGATCGTCGACGCCCACGGCCAGCGCAGTCTCTCGCTGGCGTCCTTCTACCTCGCCAGCCCGGCGCTCCTGGTGACCGTGCTGGAGAAGTCGGACCCGTCCCGGGTGCTCTCCGGACCGCTCGTCGCGACCGCCGCGGGCGTGATCGTGAGCGCGGGGACCATGGTCGCCATCGCCCGCGCCCGCCACCTCGACCGCGGTACGGCGGTGGTGGCGAGCCTGTGCTCGGCGTACGTCAACGCGGGCAACCTCGGCATCCCGATCGCCGCCTACGCCCTCGGCGACGCGGCGCTCGTCGTACCGGCGCTCCTGATGCAGCTGCTCGTCCTGCAGCCGCTCGCGCTGACGGTCCTCGACGTCGTCACCAGCCCGGAGCGGCCGACGGTCGCGAAGATCCTGTCGCGGCCGGTCACCAACCCGCTGACCATCGCCTCCGTCGCCGGTCTGCTGCTCGCCACGACCGACACCACGCTCCCGCAGCCGGTGCAGGCGCCGCTGGAGCTGGTCGGCGGGATGGCGGTGCCCGCCATGCTCATCGCGTACGGCGTCGCGCTGCGCCTCGGCCCGCTCCCCGGACGCGGCGTCACGCCGCGGGCGCTGGCCACGGTCACCTCGCTGAAGATGGTGGTCCAGCCGGTCGCGGCGTACGTCGTCGGGCGGTTCGCCGTCGGCCTGGAGGGCCACGAGCTGTTCGCGGTCACCCTGCTCTCGGCGCTGCCGACCGCGCAGAACGTCTTCGTCGTCGCCATGCGCTACGACCGCGGGATCCTGCTGGCGCGCGACGCCATCTTCGTGTCCACCCTCGCCTCGGCGCCGGTGGCGGTCGTCATCTCGGCCCTGCTCGCCTGAACGACGTACCGGATGTCGTAGGTTCTGGCCGTGGGAGTTGTAGGAGACATCGACCGGGCGCAGCGGCGGAGATCCGCCGTCGGCTTCCCGTTGGCGGTGATCTACAAGTTCTTCGACGACCAGGGCAACTATCTCGCGGCGATCCTGACCTTCTATGCCTTCCTGTCGATCTTCCCGCTCCTACTGCTCGGCACGTCGATCCTCGGCTTCATCCTCGACGGCAACCCACGCCTGCAGGACCAGGTGCTCGACTCGGCGCTCGGGCAGTTCCCGATCATCGGCGACGCCCTCGGCCGCCCCAACGGGATCAAGGGCTCGACGGGTGGCATCATCGTCGGCTCGCTCACCGCGCTGTACGGTGCGCTCGGGCTCGGCCTGGCGTTGCAGAACGTCCAGTCGGCCGCCTGGGCCGTCCCGCGCAACAGCCGCCCCCACCCGGTGATGACCCGGGTCAACAGCCTGTTCATCCTCGCCGTGGCGGGCACCGCGATCTTCGCGATCTCGATCGGCTCGGTCGTGCTCACCGAGACCCGCCTGGTCGGCGACCTGTCGCGGCACGGCTGGTTCCACTGGCTCGTGCGCCTGCTCACCGTCGGGATCCTCGGCGGCGGGCTGACCGTCCTGCTGCGGATGGCGACGGCCCGGGCGATCAAGCAGCACTCCATCCGCGCCGCGCCCGGCGGGTTCACCATCGCCGTGCTGTGGCAGTTCCTGCAGTGGATCGGCACCATCTACGTCACCAACGTCATCGCCAGCGCCGACCGCAACAGCATGGCCCAGGTCTTCGGCATCGTCCTCGGCCTGATGGGCCTGCTCTACATCGGCGCGATCATGGGGATGATCGGCATCGAGGTCAACGTCGTCCTGGCCCGCCGGCTGTGGCCCCGGGCCCTGCTCACCCCGTTCACCGACGCGGTCGACCTCACCGACGCCGACCGCCGCGCGTACTCCATGTACGCCCAGATGCAGCGCCACAAGGGGTTCGAGACGGTCGCGGTGCGCTTCGACGAGCGCAACGGCGACTCCCACGAGATCGTGCTCGACCCGCGGACCGAGAAGGTCCACAAGCAGTTCATCCCGGGCCGGCCGCCGCGACCGGAGGCGGCCGAGGAGCCGACGCAGCCGTTCAACCTGCCGCCCACGATCTGAGCGGGACGCCATGGCGCAGAACTCCTTCACCCGGGGACTCGACGTCCTCATCGCGATCGCCCGCAACGGCCAGGTGACCGTCGCCGAGGTCGCCGACGAGCTCGGCCTCGCCACCAGCACGGCCTACCGCTACGTCCGCTCGCTGCGCGACTACGGCCTGATCGAGGAGTCGCAGGGCGTCTACGTGCCCGGCTGGCGGCTGATGGAGATCTCCGGCGAGCACCTCACCCACACCCGCCTCGCGGAGGTCTCGGGGGAGTTCCTGCGCACGCTGACCTATCAGACCGGCGAGACCGCGGTGCTCGCCGTACGGGCGGGGTCGCACGCGATCTGCCTGCGCCAGTCGGTCTCGCCCGCGCCCGACCACTACGCCTTCCGGATCAACGAGCTGCTCCCGCTCTACGCCGGCGCCGGCCAGCGGCTGCTGCTCGCCTACGCGCCGCGGCCGATCCTCGAGGTGGCGCTCGCCAACCTGGTCTCCTACTCGAAGGCGACGATCGCCGCCGACGAGCTGCCTGCCGTCCTCGCCCAGGTGCGCCGCGACCGCCTCGCGGTGTCGCGCGGCGAGTTCAAGGAGGGCGCGATCGCGGTCGCCGTCCCCGTCTTCAAGGACGGCGAGTGCGCCGCCTCGCTGACCATCGCGGGCCCGACGGACCGCTGCGACAACGAGGGCTGGATCCGCCGCGCGACCCGGCTGCTGCGCGTCGCGGCGACCGAGATGTCGGCGGAGATCGAGAAGTAACCACCGCGCAACGAGCGGTTCCCACACCGTGGGAACGGCGATTGTTGCCGATGCCTCCGGGGCCGGATCCTCCTGTGATCCACGACACCTCAAGGAGCGCACGCATCATGACGCGACCCCGCCACATCACCCTCTCGGCCGCCGCCCTCGCCCTGGTCCTCCCGGGCCTGCTGTCCGCCTGCGGGGGGAGCAGCGATGCGAACGACAAGCCGTCTTTCGACACGTCGGCGCCGCTGCACAGCGCCCTGCCCAAGGACCTGCAGGGCAAGAAGTCGATCACCATCGCGAGCAACGTCGAGTACCCGCCGTTCGAGTTCTACGACACCGACAACAAGACCGTCCTCGGCATCGACCGCGAGATCGCCGACGGGCTCGAGAAGCAGCTCGGCATCGACATCGAGTTCGAGAACATCGCCTTCGACGCGATCATCCCCGGCCTCGCGTCGGGGCGCTACCAGATGGCGATGTCGGCGATGACCGACAACCTCGAGCGCCAGAAGGAGGTCGACTTCGTCGACTACTTCGCCGCCGGCGCCGGTGTCATGGCCAAGGAGGCGGACGCCGAGAAGTACTCCACGATCGCCGACATGTGCGGCACCACGGTCGCCGTGGTCAAGGGCACGACCGAGGTCCCGCAGGCCGAGGAGCAGTCGAAGAAGTGCGAGGCCGAGGGCAAGGACCCGATCGAGTCGGTCGTCTTCCCGGGCCAGAACCAGGTCATCCTCGCCCTGCAGAACAACCGCGTCGACGCCATCCTCATGGACAGCGCGCCCGGCGCCTATGCCGCCTCGCAGGCCAAGGGCCTGGTGATGAGCAAGCCGTACGAGGCGCAGCCGTTCGGCATCGTCTTCGCCAAGGGCAGCACCGAGCTGGAGAAGGCCGTGCAGCAGGCGCTGCAGGCGATGCTGAAGGACGGCAGCTACCAGAAGGCGCTGGAGAAGTTCGGCCTCGAGAGCGGCGCGGTCGAGGAGTTCCCGATCAACGGCGGCACGAAGTGACCATGACTCCCGTGACCGAGTCGCCCGCGCGTCCCGCCTTCGCGCGGGACGCGCGGGTGGTCGTCCCGACGCGGCACCCGGCCCGCTGGGCGATGGCCGGCGTGATCCTGCTGCTGGTGGCGGGCGCGATCTTCCAGATCGTCGGCAACGAGCGCTTCCAGTGGGACGTCGTCGGCGACTACCTCTTCGCCCAGCCGATCCTCCAGGGCGTCGGCAAGACCCTGATGCTGACCGTCGCGGCGATGACGATCGGCGTCACCCTCGGCGTCGTGATAGCGGTGCTGCGGCTCTCGCCGAACCCGATCCTGTCCTCGGCCGCCTGGGCCTACTCGTGGTTCTTCCGCGGCACGCCGCTGCTCGTGCAGCTGCTGTTCTGGTACTTCCTCGGCGCCCTCTACCCGCACATCGGCATCGGCAGCCTGTCGTGGAGCGCCAACGACCTCATCTCGCCCCTCTCCGCCGCGCTGCTGGGCCTCGGCCTCAACGAGGCGGCGTACATGAGCGAGATCGTGCGCGGCGGCATCATGTCGGTGCCGCCGGGCCAGGCCGAGGCCGCGAGCGCGGTCGGCATGCGGCGCTCGCAGGTGATGCGGCGCGTCGTCCTGCCGCAGGCGATGCGGGTGATCATCCCGCCGACCGGCAACGAGACGATCGGCATGCTCAAGCACACGGCGCTGGTGCTCGTCATCGGCTACACCGAGCTGATGACGTCGGCGTCCCTCATCTACTCGCGGACCTACCAGACCATCCCGCTGCTCATCGTGGCCGCGCTCTGGTACCTCGCGATCTCGGCGGTGCTCTCCGTCGGGCAGTTCTTCATCGAGCGGCACTTCGGCCGCGGCTTCTCGAACCACCGGGTCAGCCGCAAGGGCAGCCGCGCCGCACGCAAGAAGGGGGAGGCAGTCGCATGAGCGCTCAGCCCGAGACCGAGGAGCCGATGTTCCAGGCCTGGGACGTCCACAAGTCGTTCGGCAGCGTGGAGGTGCTCAAGGGCATCGACATGACCGTCGCCAAGGGCGAGGTGGTGTGCCTGCTCGGACCGTCCGGGTCCGGCAAGAGCACCTTCCTGCGGTGCATCAACCACCTGGAGAAGTTCGACCGGGGCGAGATGTGGGTGGGCGGCCACCGGGTCGGCTACCGGCCCCACGGCGACAAGCTCAAGGAGCTCAACGAGCGGGAGGTCGCCGTCCGGCGCTCCGGGATCGGGATGGTGTTCCAGGGGTTCAACCTCTTCGGCCACCGGACCGCGCTGGAGAACGTCATGGAGGGCCCGATGGTCGTCCGCAAGGAGAAGCGCGCCGTCGCCGAGAAGCGGGCGCGGGACCTGCTCGGTCGGGTCGGTCTCGCCGACCGGGTCGACAACTACCCCTCGCAGCTCTCCGGCGGCCAGCAGCAGCGGGTCGCGATCGCGCGGGCCCTGGCGATGCAGCCCGAGGTGATGCTCTTCGACGAGCCGACGTCCGCGCTCGACCCCGAGCTGGTCGGCGACGTGCTCGCCGTCATGCGGCAGCTGGCCGAAGACGGGATGACCATGATCGTGGTGACCCACGAGCTGGGCTTCGCGCGCGAGGTGGCCGACCGCGTCTACTTCATGGACGGCGGCGTGGTCGTCGAGTCCGGGCCCCCGTCGGAGGTGCTGGAGCGGCCGCGGGAGCCGCGGACGCAGGCGTTCCTCTCGAAGGTGCTGGCGTGAGCGCTGGGCCTGCTGCCGAGGCGCGGCCCGAGGCCCGGCCGGAGGCCCGGCCGGAGCTGGCGGGGCTGGCGGCGTACTCGTCGGTCGCGCCGGGGCCGGTGCCGGTCCGGGTCCGGGCGTCCTCGAACGAGGCGCCCGGCGGACTGGTCGGGCCGGTACTCGAGGCCGCGCTCGCCGCGGTCGCCGGGGGCTCCCGATATCCGCTGATCGGGGGAGCCGAGCTCGCCTCCGCCCTCGCGACCTCCCTGGGGGTCGCCGAGGCGTCGGTGGCGGTGGCCGACGGCGCGCTGCCGCTGCTCGACCGGGTGCTGATGGCCTACGTCCGCCCGGGTGACGAGGTCGTGATGGCCTGGCGCTCCTACGAGGCGTACCCGCTGAGCGTGCAGATCGCCGGCGGCCGGTCGGTGCAGGTGCCGCTGACGGAGTCCGGCGTCCACGACCTGGCGGCCATGGCGGCGGCCGTCGGGCCCTCGACCCGGATGGTGATCGTCTGCAACCCGAACAACCCCACGGGAACGGTCGTCGCGTGGCCCGACCTGGTCGACTTCGTGGACGCGCTGCCGCGCGACGTGCTCGTCGTCCTGGACGAGGCCTACACGGAGTACGACGACCGCGCGCGGCCCGACGCCGCGTCCTTGGCGGCGCTGGTCGCCCGCGGCAACGTGATCGTGCTGCGGACCTTCTCCAAGGCCCACGGCCTCGCGGGCCTGCGCGCCGGCTACCTCGTCGCCGCGCCCGCCGTCGCCGCGACCGTGCGGTCGGTGCTGCCGCCGTTCCCGGTCTCGTCGGTGGCCGTCGCCGCGGCCCGCGCGTCCCTGGAGCACCCGTCGGTGCTCGGGGACCGGGTCGCCGCGACCTGCGAGGAGCGCTCGCGGGTGGTCGCCCTGCTGGCGGCCCGCGGCCTGGCCGGGCCGACGTCGTACGCGAACTTCGTGTGGCTGCCGCTCGGCGAGCGGTCGCTGGAGTTCGCCGAGCTGTGCCGCGAACACGGGCTGCTGGTGCGGCCGTTCGCGGGTGAGGGCGTCCGGATCACGGTGGGTGAGCCGGACCTGCGGGCGGTGCTCGCGGAGGTGCTCGCGGCCTGGGGGTGAGGGTCCCCGGCCGCGGGTGGTGATCGGTGGGGACCGGGCGGCTGCCTGGTCCCCACCTGCCGACCCGGCACAAACTGGCTCGCAAGACGCGCCGACCCGGCAGAAACTGGCTCGCAAGACGCGCCGACCCGGCAGAAACTTCTGCCGGGTCGGCGTCATCGGCGTGGATTGCGTGAACCTGGTTCATCGGATCCGCGCCGATGTCGCTTGGTGCGCCCGATCCACGCTCGTATCCACAGCCTCGCCCGGCCGATGTGTGCGCTCCCCGTGCGTCGGGGACGGGCCTGCCCCATGAACGAGATCGCGGACCTCATCGACCGGCAGGCCGGCGTCATCGCACGCCGCCAGGTGCTCGCCTGCGGCCAGTCGCCGGTCGAGGTGGCGCGGATGCTGCGCCGACACGTGTGGGTGCAGGTCCATCCGGGCGTCTACGTCGGCCACACCGGTCCGCTGACGTGGCAGCAACGCGCGTGGGCCGCCGTCCTGGCCTGCTGGCCGGCGGCCCTCGGCGGGTGGTCCGCCGTACGGGCGCACGAGGGGCCGGGGCGACGCCACCATGACGACGCCGATCCGATCGAGGTCGTCGTACGGCACGGGCGGCATCCGGCCCCGCTGACCGGCGTCGTCGTCCGCAGTACGCGTCGCTTCGACGAGGCGGTGCAGCTGCAGCTCGGCCCGCCCCGGCAGCGGTACGACGACGCGGTCGTCGAGCTCGCCGACCGGGCCGGCGACGACCTGCGGGCCATCGGGATCCTCGCCGACGCCTGTGGCGGGCGCCGGACCACCGCCGCGCGCCTCGCTGACCGGGTCGAGCAGATGAGCCGGCTGCGGCGGCGGGAGTGGCTGACGTCCGTGCTCGCCGACGTCGCCGAGGGGACCTGCTCCGTGCTCGAACACGGCTACCTCACGCGGGTCGAGCGGCCGCACGGGCTGCCGCCCGGGCTGCGGCAGGTCGCGGATGTCGGAGCCGACGGTCGCAGGACGTTCCGCGACGTCGTCCACGGAGGCAGTCGCCCCCGGTGGCGGCAGGTCGTGGAGCTGGACGGCCGGCTGTTCCACGACTCGACCGCCGCGCGCGACCGCGACCTCGAGCGGGACCTCGACACCGCGCTCGGCGGCGTCGACACGGTGCGGCTGGGGTACGGGCAGGTGCTCGGGCGGCCCTGCGTCACGGCGGCGAAGCTGGGCGAGCTGTTCCGGCGGCGGGGTTGGGACGGCGTGGCGCTGGTCTGTCCGGAGTGTCCTGGGTGAGGTTCTGGCTTGGTCTTGCGGGGCTGGTGTCACGGGGCTGGTCGGGCGGCCGCGCGGTAGCGTGCCGTCCTCCGCCGTCCTCCGCCGTCCCCCGCCGTCAAGGAGCCTCGCTGCGCTCGCGCCGCCGCTGACGCGGCCGCCCCTGGCTCGCTCGGCTCGCCGGGATTGCCCCGCGCGGGTGATCGGCGTGGATTGCATCAACCAGGTTCACGCAATCCGCGCCGATCATGCTCAGGCCCCGATCAGGGCAGCATCTTCCCCGGGTTCAGGATCCCCGACGGGTCGAACGCCGCCTTCACCGCGCGCTGCAGCGCCATCGCGTCCGGGCCGACCTGGCGCTCCAGCCAGTGTGCCTTCAGTACGCCGACGCCGTGCTCGCCCGTGATGGTCCCGTCGAGGTCGAGGGCGGCGGCGAAGACGTCGTCCGCGGCGGCGGCGACCTCCGGGGGGATGCCGGTGGCGGTGTCGCCGGCGTGGTCGAAGATGAAGGTCGGGTGGAGGTTGCCGTCGCCGGCGTGGGCGACGGTGAGGACGGTGACGCCGTGGGTGGCGGCGGCCCGGTCGATGCGGCGGATCATCTCCGGCAGGCGGGAGACGGGGACGCCGACGTCCTCGACGAGGCACTGGCCCATCCGCTCCGCGGCGGGGTAGGCGAGGCGGCGGATCGCGAGGAGCTGGTCCGACTCGGCGGGGTCGGTGGAGACGGCGGGCTCGTCGACCGCTCCCGCCGCCGCGCACAGGGAGGCGACGAGGTCCGCGTCGTCGGGGAAGCGGCCGTCGACCTGGACGACGAGCATCGCCTCGATCCCGGCCAGGCCCATCCGCTTCCAGTCGTCGATCGCGCGCAGCGTGACGCCGTCCAGCAGCTCCAGCAGCGACACGTCCGGCCCCGAGGCGACGATCGACGCGACGGCGGCCCCGGCCTCCTCCAAGGACGCGAAGGCGGCGACCACGGTCGCGGGCGGCGTCAGCGGCCGCCGGTGCAGCTTGACGGTCGCGGCGGTGATCACGCCGAGCGTCCCCTCCGACCCCACGAGGAGGCCGGTGAGGTCGTAGCCGGCGACATTCTTCGTGGTCCGCGTCCCGGTCTCGATGATCCGCCCGTCGGCCAGCACGACCTCCAGGCCGAGCACCGACTGCCGGGTGACGCCGTACTTCACGCAGCGCAGGCCGCCGGCGTTCGTCGCGACATTGCCGCCGATCGTGGAGATCTCCCAGCTCGACGGGTCCGGCGCATACATCAGCCCGTGTGCGGCCGCAGCCCGGTCGAGGTCGGCGTTGACGACGCCCGCCTCGACCACGGCCACCCGGTCGAGCGGGTCGAGCGTCCGGATCGTCGTCAGCGCCTCGGTCGAGAGCACCAGGCAACCGTCGACGGCGCTCGCGCCGCCGGCCAGGCTGGTCCCGGCGCCCCGCGGCACCACCGCCACGCCGTACGACGAGGCGAGGCGCAGCGCCGCGGCGACGTCCGCGGTCGTGCGCGGCTGCACCACCGCCGCCGGCAGCCCGCCCGGTACGACGGTCGCCATGTCCTGGCGGTACGACGCCAGCAGGTCGCCGTCCGCGATGACCCGGCAGCGACCGCCGAGCTCCTCGGTCAGGGCGGCGACGAAGTCCGGGGTGCTCACGCGGGGACGATACGCACGGGCAGGGACTTCAGGCCACGCAGCGTGTTGTGGAGGAACGGGACCGGCTCGCCGACCAGCTCGATCGAGCGGACCCGCTGCGAGAGCTCGCCGAAGAGCACCTCCATCTCCAGCCGCGACACCGGCTGGCCCACGCACTGGTGGATGCCCATGCCGAAGGTCAGGTGGCCGCCGGCCTCGCGCTCGATGAGGTACTGGTCGGCGTCCGGGCCGAAGCGGTCCACGTCGCGGTTGGCCGCGCCGGGGAAGACGATGAGCTTGCTGTCCTCGGGGATCTTCACGCCGCCGATCTCGACGTCGCGCGAGGTGGTCCGGAAGAAGGACTGGAAGGGCGACTCGAAGCGCAGCGCCTCGTCGATCGCGAACTTCGCCAGCCGCGGCGTCGCGTGCACCAGGTCCCACTGACCCGGGTTCGCGGCCAGGCAGCCGAGGGTGTTGCCGATGGCGATGACGGTGGTGTCGAGCCCGGCGGACAGCAGCGCCCGCACCAGGACGGCGGCCTCCTCCGGCGCGATCGCCCCCGCGTCGGCGTGCGCCCAGATCATCGAGCCGAGGCCGCCGGGCGTCAGGTTCTCGCGGGCGCAGTTCTGCATCGTCCACTCGATGGTGTGCTCGCCGGCCGCCATGTAGGCGTCGTAGCGGGCGTCCTCCGGGCCGAACTGCGCGAAGTTCATCGCGCCGTGCGCCAGCAGGTTCTCGGCGCGCCCCTCGCGCGGGATGCCGACCGCGTCGCCGAACACCCGGATCGGGAAGATCTCGGCGAGGTCGGTGATCGCGTCGAACTCGCGCAGGTCGAGCAGCTTGTCGACCAGCGGCGTCGCGAACTCCTGGAAGCCCGTCCGCAGGGGCCGCATGTTGCGCGGGCTGATGACGTCGGCCATCGCGTTGCGCAGCGGCGTGTGCATCGGCGGGTCGGAGTCGAGGATGCCGGGCTTCCGCCACGGCGGCTGGTGGTGGTAGTTCCGCGGGCCGACGCCCGCCCCGGAGATGAACGTCTCGTGGTCGACGAGGATCTCGCGCACCTCGGCGAACCGCGTGAACGCCGGCACGTCGTACTTGTCGAGCCAGACGGCAGGACCGGCCTCGCGCATCCGCTGGAAGAGCGGGTACGGATCGGTGAGGTTCGCGTCGTCGTACGGGTCGTCGGTCAGGTGCATGCCGAGACGTTAGGAACCGGCGCGATCGGCCAACAACGGATGTTCCCGCCCCATGAGAATGAGAATTGCCGCGGTTCGGCGGGGATCCCGACGATGTGACCATGACGCAGACCTCCACCGCCGGGAACGCCGCCGGCGCCGGCAGCCGCGTCGTCGTCCTCGGCGACGCCCGGCTCACGCTCACCGACCTCGTCGACGTCGCCCGGCACGGCGCCCGTGTCGAGCTCGACGCCGCCGTCGAGGCGCGGCTGAAGCCGAGTCAGGAGTGGGTCGAGGCGACCGGCCTGGAGCGCCCGATCTACTCGATCAACACCGGCTTCGGCTCGCTCGCCGGTCGCCAGGCCTTCGCCGACCCGGCCGACGCGGCCGAGCTGTCGCGGCGCCTGGTGCTGTCCAACGCCTCCGGCATCGGCCGGTACGTCGACGCGGAGCTGGTCCGCGCGACCATGCTGATCCGCGCGGTCAGCCTGCTGTCCGGCTACTCCGGCGTCCGCCCCGAGGTCGCCCGGCTCGTCGTCGACATGCTCAACGCGGGCGTGCACCCGGCGATCCCCGAGTACGGCTCGCTCGGCGCGTCCGGCGACCTGATCCCGCTCGCGCACCTCGCGCTGGTGATGACCAAGGGCGTCGACGGCCGCGAGAGCGCGGAGGAGGACCTGCGCAACTCCGGCGAGGTGCTCGGCGACGGCGGCGTCGTCGTCCCGGGTGCGGAGGCGATGGCCGCCGCCGGCCTCGAGCGGGTCGCGCTCGCCGCCAAGGAGGGCCTGGCGCTGCTCAACGGGACGTCGTTCTCGTGCGCCCAGGTCGCGCTCGCGCTCTACGACGCGCAGACCCTGCTCGACACCAACATCATCACTGCCGCGATGTCGATCGAGGCGCTCAAGGGCTTCGGCGACGCTTTCATCGCCGAGCTGCACCAGGCCCGCGGCCAGGCCGGCCAGATCGAGGTCGCGGCCCGGATCCGCGGCCTGCTCGCGGGCGCCACGCTCACCGACGGCGACCGTGACAACGACCCGGTCCGCCAGCCCCCGCAGGACGCCTACTCGCTGCGCTGCGTGCCGCAGGTGCTGGGCCCGGTGATCGACACGATGCGCTTCGTCCGCGGCCTGGTCGAGAACGAGATGAACGCCGCGACCGACAACCCGCTCATCTTCCCGGCGCTGCCGCGCTCGCTGAAGGCGGTCTCGGGCGGCAACTTCCACGCCGAGTACATGGCCTTCGCCGCCGACTTCCTCAGCATCGCGGTCACCGAGATCGGCAGCATCACCGAGCGCCGGCTGTTCCGGATGGACGACGGCACGCTCAACCGCGGGCTGCCTGACATGCTCGTCAACAGCGAGCAGGTCGGCATGGACTGCGGCTACATGCTGCCGCAGTACCTCGCCGCCGCGCTGGTCTCCGACTGCAAGACCCTCGCCCACCCTGACTCCGTCGACTCGATCCCCACCTGCGCCAACCAGGAGGACCACGTCTCGATGGCCAACAACGCGGGCCGCCACGCCCGCCAGGTCGTCGCGAACATCGAGGCCGTCGTCGCCATCGAGCTGCTCATGGCCGCGCAGGCGCTCGACCTGCGGATCCTGCAGGACGAGGTGACCGAGGAGGGCCTGGCGCCGTCCAGTCGCGCCGTGCGCGCCCTCGTCCGCTCGGCCGACGACACCCAGGGCCAGCCGGTCGCGCACCTCACCCAGGACCGCGTCCTCTACCCGTGGCTGCGCCGCGCGGTCGAGCTCGTCCACTCCGGCGCCGTCGTCGACACCGTGGGGGCGCTGTCATGACGGACGACGTCCGGGTGCGGGTGACCGCGGCCCGTCAGGTCGCCGAGCGGGTCCGCGAGCTGGTGCTCGCGCCCGTCAACGGCACGCCGCTGCCCGGCTGGACGCCCGGCGCCCACGTCGACGTCGTCCTCGCCGACGACCTGGTCCGCTCGTACTCGCTGTGCTCCGCACCCGGCGCCGACACCTGGCGGATCGCCGTCCTCGAGGAGGTCGACGGCCGCGGCGGCTCGCGCCACGTGCACCACACCGTCGCCGTCGGCGACGAGCTGGTGACCTCGGTGCCGCGCAACAACTTCGAGCTGGTCCTCGGCGACCGGCCGGTGCTGCTGGTCTCCGGAGGCATCGGCGTCACGCCGCTGCTTCCGATGGCCGCGGCGGCGGACGCCGCCGGCGCCGACTGGCGGATGCTGCACCTCGCCCGTAGCGAGGAGGCGGCGGCCTACGTCGACGAGCTCGCGGCGTACGGCGACCGGGTGATCCGCCATGTCGACACCGACGGCGGCCCGATCGACCTCGCCGCCACCCTCGACCGGCTCGGCGCGGCCGACGCCGACGTCTACGCGTGCGGCCCGACGCCGTTGCTCGGCGCGCTCGAGGAGTACGCCGCGAGCCGGCCCGGCACCCGTCTGGTGGTGGAGCGGTTCGCCGGCGACGGCGACGCCGTACGGGAGGGCGACCACGCGTTCGTGGTTGAGATCGCCGACGGCACCGAGGTGCAGGTCGCCGCCGACCAGACCGTGCTGGAGGCCCTCTCGGCCGCCGGGATCCGGGTCCTCAGCTCGTGCCAGGAGGGCGTGTGCGGGACCTGCGAGACCGCGGTCATCGAGGGCGAGCCCGACCACCGCGACCATGTCCTGAGCGAAGAGGAGCGGGCGAGTGGCGAGATGATGATGCCCTGCGTGTCGCGTTGTCGCGGCGCGCGGATCGTTCTGGATCTGTAGACCCGGCTGTAGACGGCTGAAACGACGAGGGAGCAGGAGAGACATGAGCCAGCAGGTGAAGGCGGTCATCGCGCGTGCGAAGGGTGCGCCGGTGGAGGTCGTGACGATCAACGTGCCGGACCCGGGGCCGGGCGAGGCGGTGGTGAAGGTGTTGTCGTGCGGGGTGTGCCACACCGACCTGCACTACCGCGAGGGTGGGATCAACGACGAGTTCCCGTTCCTGCTGGGCCACGAGGCCTCCGGCATCGTGGAGGCCGTCGGCCCCGACGTCACCGGTGTGGCGCCGGGTGACTTCGTGGTGCTGAACTGGCGGGCCGTGTGTGGGGAGTGCCGGGCCTGCAAGCGGGGTGAGGCGCAGTACTGCTTCAACACCCACAACGCCACCCAGAAGATGACCCTGGCCGACGGTGCGGATGCCGGCACCGAGCTGTCCCCGGCGCTCGGTATCGGGGCGTTCGCGGAGAAGACGCTGGTCGCGGCCGGGCAGTGCACCAAGGTCGACCCGAAGGCCCGCCCCGCCGCGGTGGGTCTGCTGGGCTGCGGCGTGATGGCCGGTATCGGTGCCGCGATCAACACCGGCGCGATCACCCGCGGTCGCTCGATCGCGGTCATCGGCTGCGGTGGTGTCGGGGTTGCTGCGATCGCGGGCGCCGCACTGGCG